>NZ_JAOVFN010000013.1:0-95014 GCF_034650275.1 Acinetobacter sp. IRS14 | reverse complement strand
GAGTTTACACATAAGAGTATCCCTCAGACGGAATAACTCTGATGCGATCTTTCATCACGGTCTGCTAAAACCGACTGGCAATGTGGCCAGCAGGCAAAGGATAGTAGCCTGCTCTGTTTCAGTCAAGCACGCAAAAGGACATTTGTTTTAAATTAGATCATTAAAAAAGTAAGGCTAAATAATGAGGAACTTATTGTTAACGTTTGGTTTATAAATAAGTATTTTCTGTCTAAAGCAATCTTGTGCTTTCAATAAAATGAGCAAATTCCGTTTAAATAATAAAAGCCCATTAACGGGCTTTTATTAAATCAATAGTGGTAATTTTACAATTTCATTTTAAAGAAATCAGCAAGTACGTTCGAAGCTTCATTTACATATTTAGGAATGTCGTATAACTCCATGTGGTTTGAACCTTCAACAATATGTAAAGTTTTATCCTGACTTGCAGCGCGCTGAATTAGGTCTTCACTCATCCATTTACTACCTGCAACACTTCCAGCAATTGCAATTAATGGTTGAGTTAAGAAAGCTTCGGCTTTGTTATAAGCATCGTAAGTAATAATTTGAGTTAAGCTACGGGCTGTTGCAACCCCTGGTGAGTTAGGGTGCTCAGCTCTTGGCGTATGGTAATATTCCCACGCCTGACGAAGCTCTTCATTCGGTGCATCTTCTTCTTTTAAAGGTGCAAGCGGAATGGTTGCAACATTTCCACTATTTGCATCTGCTGTACGCGCATCTGAACCCGCTTGGATGTATGGAATAGCATCTGCATCTTTAACTGTGTTTTCCCAACCATTTCTGAACATAGAACCGATATTCACTGCGCTTACCGTACCTACTGCTTTAATACGGCGGTCATTAATTGCAGCATTTGCGGCATAACCACCGCCCGCACAAATACCCATTGCTCCAATACGGTTTTCATCGACATAGCTTAAGGTTGTTAGATAATCAATCACGGCACTAATGTCTTCTGTACGAATGTAAGGGTTTTCTAACTGGCGAGGTAAACCTGTACTTTCGCCCTGAAAACTTGCATCAAATGCAATTGCAATAAAACCTTGTTCAGCAAGCTTGGAAGCATACAAACCTGCGGTCTGCTCTTTTACGCCTCCACCCGGATGAGCAACAACAATTGCTACGTACTTGTGTGTTTCATCAAAGTTTGATGGATAGTGAATATTCGCTGCAATGGTAATATCTTGACCATTTGAATTTTGAAATTTAACTGTATTCATGGTTAGCTCCTTTATAGGCTTAACTTAGATATTCTTTTGAAAAAATGGGATGAGTTTTGCTAATGCTTGTGCCACTGGTTCAGGTTTGTCATATAAATCGTAATGAGACCAACCTTCTACAATCACAAGCTCTTTATTTTGCGAACGTGCTCGACCATAGATTTCTAAACTGTCTCGATATGAACCAAAACCACCGACCTTATCACCTGCAATCAGCAATAAAGGCTGTGTAAGTAATACTTCAGCTAGGTGGAATGCATCCCAACCGATTGCCACAGCCGAATGCGAAAATAATGTTTTAGCAACACCATTTGGTTGATAGCCACGATCGGTTTTGTAATAGTCAGTTGCTTCTAGTACATCAATATCTGTTATTCCAGCCGCTTTGGCTTCTTCAACTGAACTTGGCAGCAAATCATCGACTCTTCTTGTTTCTCCGCGAGCTTCGGCAGTACGTTGTTTTGCAATAAGCTCTAATTTCTCTAAAGGATTCCAGTTGCTAAAGCCTTCTCTCGATAAGCGACCAAAATTTACGGCGTCTACTGTAGCAACTGCCTTAATCCGTTTTTCAGTCATGGCAACATTGAGTGCATAGCCACCGCCGCCGCAAATTCCTAGTACACCAATTCGGTTTTCATCGACATAGTTAAGCGTCATCAAATAATCAGTCACTAAACGGAAGTCTTCTACACGAAGTACCGGATTTTCTGTTGAACGTGGTTCACCTCCACTTTCACCCTGAAAACTTGCATCAAATGCAATCACAATAAAGCCAGCTTTTGCTAATGCTGCACCGTATACATTTCCAGAGGTTTGTTCTTTACAGCTTCCAATTGGGTGTCCACTAATAATTGCTGGGTATTGAATACTTTCATCAAAATTTTCTGGGAAATGAAGATTTGCAGCGATTTCCCAATAAGGTGCTTTGATTTTTACATTTTTCATTGTTGACTCACCTGTGTTGAACTTCATGAAAAACATAGTAACAAGCAAAGATTATTCTGATTAGATGCTATAATCTGATCGTAACTATTAGTAGAACTTATGAATCATGAAAATTAATCTGAATGATTTAAAAACATTTTCTGAAGTAGTAAAAACTAAAAATTTTACGAAAGCTGCGGCATATATGGGTGTGACCCAATCGGCTGTAAGCCAGAGTATTAATAATCTTGAAGCACAGTTAGGAATAAAGTTATTAAACCGTTCTACCCGTAGTCTCACCCTTACAGAAGCAGGTTCGCGCCTTATTGAGCTCGTTGGTCAAAACATTGAAAATATCGACTTAGGCATAGAACAAATTAGTTCTATGAAAGACCTTCCAAGTGGTCATGTGCGTATTTCTGCCGATGCATTTACCATTAAGTATTATTTATGGCCAAAGCTTAAAAAGCTTGTAAAACAATATCCCGATATATCTTTGGAACTGACTTCCGAAAACAGACGAATTGATATTGCAAAAGAAGGATATGATGCTGGGGTACGTGTTGGAAACTTGGTAGAAAAAGATTTAATTGCGGTTCCAATTAGTAAAGAAATTCCCTTCCGATTAATCGCTTCACCTGAATATTTAGAAAAGTATGGAACACCGCAATCTATAGACGATCTAAAAAAGCACAAAGGCATTTATATTCGTCTTTTAACTGATAACTCTTTAATGGCATGGGAGTTTAAAGATAAAAATAAAAGTGTATTTTTTAGAGGGCCCGTTCAACTGGTCATGACCAGTTTAGATGAAATGCTTGATGCTGTACTTGATGGTTGCGCAGTAGCTTATTTGCCCTACTTTCTAGTGAAACCAGCTTTAGAAGAAAAAAAGTTAGTAAGTTTATTGGAACAACACGCTGTTACCTTACCTCCTTTTTACTTGTTTTATACGAGCCGTCGGTTAATGTCCCCTGCCTTTAAAATTGTTAAAGATACGTTGAGTGAAATATAAAGCTTAAAATCCTTAAGGAGTAAGTGTAAATCTAACTTTGCCATTTACTCCGCCCTATTTTACTACCGTCATTGTTCAGTACTGAAACTCAACTTATGAGACCGTAAATTTAAAGCTAGTAGAGCTATTAATCTTAAAAAAATTCGTTTGAAATTTCAGTTAACAACTGTTTAATAGTGCTTCGCCTGAGTATGCCTTACCATAGCTAAAAGATATAAGCTTGAAGGCATCCGTTGCAATGAATGACTCAGTTAAGTGGTTAGAAACTTTAAATAAAATTACTGGTATTGCTCAAACAGGTTTGCATTACTCAAAAGATGTTTATGACAAAGAACGATATCAGCAACTTTTAGGGCATATTGAGTATTTATTAGAATTAAAAGAAATCAAAACAGAAAATTTTATTAATAACGTTCTTCAAGATGTGGGTTATGCCACTCCGAAACTAGATGTCAGAGCAGTTGTTTTTAAAGAAAATAAATTACTATTGGCGAAAGAAACTGAGGATGGACGATGGTCTGTTCCTGGTGGATGGGCTGACGTAGGTTACTCAGCATCGGAAAATGCTGAAAAAGAAGTTATAGAAGAGACAGGTCTACGAGTTAAAGCCATTAAATTATTAGCTTTAACAGATAGAACCAAGCACCCTCACCCTCCGATGTTTTTACATGTGTATAAGGCTTTCTTCTGGTGTGAAATTATTGATGGTGAGCTGACACCAAGTATTGAAACACCCGAAGTTGGATTCTTTGGTAGAGATGAGCTACCGCCTATTTCTACAGCACGTGTAACAGAAGAACAAATACAGCAATTTTTTGATTATTTAGAGTCAATACCAGACGTTACTAAGTTTGATTAATTAAAAACTCAATGTAAGGCAGATATCATATATTTGGAGTTCTGTTATTACGCTACGGATCAGATAAATGCTTAATTAATTAAGCACTTACAATATATTGATCTAGATTTTTTAATGCAAAATTAATCACTTGATCAAGTTCTTCTTTTGAATATCCATCTCTTGCCTGAACAGATAGCCCATGAAGAACAAGCGCGTAATATTGCCCTAAAGCTTTAGGGTCAGCCTCTGCCACCAATTGACCGTCTGATTTTGCCTGAATAAATCGATCGGCCAGACTTTGGCCCCGTGCAATACGTTGTGCTTTCATCCAGTCTAAAACAGCTTGGTTTTCTTCGCCTAGCACACTCGCTGCTGACACCACCATGCATCCATAGGAATGGTTGGTTTGCGTGTAAAGCGCTAGTGCATCTTGAAATAATTGGTTGATTGCATCCTTAATATTTTTTTGCTTTAAAGCATTTAGCGCAAAATTACCTTCGTTCTTTTCATAGTGATTTACAGCCTCTCTAAACAAGGCCTCTTTTGAGCCAAACGCTTTATAAATTCGAGCTGAGGCAATCCCCAAAACTTCAACTAAATCTGACATTGATGTGCCTTCATAGCCGTGAAGCCAGAAGAAATCTCTCGCTTTTACGAGGGCTTCTTCTCGATCAAACTCTCTTGGTCTACCAGCCATAATGACCCTTTATCAAACTTAGTACGTGTTTTCATTATTATTCGAAAAAAATATTTTCACAAATAAATCAATGAGATTTATTCAAAATAGTCCTGTTTTGTTTTGATTTTCAAATAAAAAGTTGTTTTTCTCAAAAATTAAGCCTATTGTTTGTCGATCGACAACTAATTAGGTTTTATTATGAAAACCATCAAAGGCCCAAGTATTCATCTTGCTCAATTTAGCGATGATGTTTTCCCGTTTAACCGTCTAGAAGATATTGCTGGTTGGGTAGCAAACCAAGGCTTTGAAGCAGTACAACTTCCTGCTTGGGATAAGCGTTTATTTGATGTCAATTTAGCAGCAGAAAGCCAAGATTATTGCGATGAAATCTTAGGTACTTTAAACAATCATGGCTTAAAAATTAGTGAGTTAACGACTCATATTTTTGGGCAGTTAATGGCTGTACACCCTGCTTATGACTCAATGTGCGATAACTTTGCCCCATCTCATTTGCATGGCAATTCAGCAGCTAGAACCGAGTGGGCAAAACAACAAATGCTCGCTTCAATTCAAGCATCTGCCCGTTTAGGTCTTAAAGACATGGGGACATTTTCAGGCTCGCTAGCATGGCCTTATGTATTTCCATTTCCTCAAAGACCGTCAGGGCTCATAGAAACGGCGTTTGATGAATTAGCGCGTCGCTGGCTTCCTATTTTGAATGCTTGTGATGAACAAGACGTCAACCTTTGCTATGAAATTCACCCCAGTGAAGATTTGCATGACGGCATTACATTTGAAATGTTTTTAGAGCGGACTCGCAACCACCCTCGTTGCCATATTCTTTTTGACCCAAGCCATTTTGTTTTGCAGCAACTGAACTATGTGGAATATATCGATATCTATAAAGATTTCATCCGCATGTTTCATGTTAAAGATGCCGAATTTAATCCAACAGGCCGCCAAGGAATGTATAGCGGCTATCAAAGCTGGGGAAATCGAGCGGCTCGATTCCGTTCTACGGGTGATGGTCAAGTTGACTTTAAAGCGATTTTTTCCAAGTTAGCGCATTACGACTACGAAGGCTGGGCAACGTTGGAGTGGGAATGCTGCCTAAAAAATAAGGATGATGGCGCACGCGAAGGTGCCGAGTTTATTAAGCAAAATATTATTCATGTTACCGATAAAGTGTTTGATGACTTTGCTGCTGCCCCTGTGAATCAGACTCAAATTAATCAGTTATTAGGTATTTAAGGAATCGTAAGAGAACTCAACATGAAAACTCAATTATTCAATGAAAACTCACATAACGAATTCCAACATCATTACACTCACATCGAAAGTAAAAAATTACACTACGTGACCTTAGGTGAAGGTCCCGTTGTATTGCTTATTCCAGGCTGGCCGCAAACATGGTACGCGTGGCACAAAGTCATGCTTGAATTGGCGAAACAGGGTTATCAAGCAATCGCTGTTGATTTACCCGGAACAGGAAATTCAGCTCCACTGGATGGAAGTTACGATACGGGGCGTATTGCTAAAATTTTATCAATGCTGATGACTGAACTTGAATATCCAACATATTCAGTGGTTGGTCACGACATTGGCATGTGGGTTGCCTATGCACTTGCATCTGACTTTCCTGAGTCAGTGACTCGTCTTGCGGTAACAGAAGCTGTGATTCCTGGTTTAGCACCTGCACCACCTATTTTTGTTGAGCCGAGTGAAAATATCTTTCTTTGGCACTTCATGTTTAACCAGACCTTAGATTTACCCGAAGCCTTAATCGCGGGCCGTGAAGATACTTATTTAAATTATATGTTTGATAAATGGTCGTGGCACAAAGATAAAGTGGCGATTGAAACTTATATTGAAGCCTATAAAATTCCGGGTCGATTAACGGCGGGTTTTAATTATTACCGTTCTATTCCAGAGACCATACGTCAAAATAAAATCAGAGAAACTAAAAGCTTAGACATGCCAGTTTTAGCCATAGGTGCTGAACATGCCACAGACAATGCACCTTATGAAACCATGAAAAAGGTTTCACCGCATTTAACCAGTGCGATTGTAAAAGACTGCGGTCATTTCATTATGGAAGAACAGTCAGAAACATTTAGCTCTCTCATTTTAGATTTTTTACAGCAGGAAAAAAGCGATGCCTCTACTTGCTGAAATTGAAAGCTGGCTTAAGTCCAGACCAACCACACAGGCTGTAAACTCGTTGCAAGAGCTAAGGGAACAAGTAAATAAAGACATTATTGATCAGCAAGGCATTCAACATGATGCAAGCTATCAGCAAAGTTTTCATGTTGCTGTTTCAGATGATATGGAAATTGAGGTTCGTGTTTATGTTCCCCATTCCCTAGAAAACACTGAGCAACGGCCCGCTTTAGTTTTTGCTCATGGTGGAGGCTGGTGCCTTGGAAGTTTAGATGCATGGGACCGCGCTTGTCGGTTATTAGCAGAATCTACTCAACTGGTTGTGTTTTCTGTGGACTATCGATTGGCTCCAGAGTTTAAGTTCCCAACACCTTTGAATGATTTTTTTACGGCATTCCGTTATATCCATGAGAATGCTTCACTGTTTGGAATTGATCCAAACCGTATTGCTGTAGGTGGAGATAGTGCGGGCGCAAACATAGCTGCGGCCACATGTCTCATGGCAAAACAACACCCAGAAATTAAGGTGAGCCATCAACTTCTTTTCTACCCTGCTTTAGATGCAACAATGAGTAGCAATTCTTATAGCCAATACGCCGAAGGTTATGGTTTGGAATCATCCACAATGGTTTATTGCTGGGATCAATATGTGCCGCATGAAAGTGAAAAACAAAATGAACTTATCAGCCCGTTACTTGCTCAATCTTTAAAGGGGCTACCGGATGCGACCATTTTTATTTGTGAATATGATCCCGTTCGCGATGACGGTGAAAGATATGCTCAAAAACTGTGGGATGCCGGTATTCAGGTGAACTTTCATTTGTTAGACGGAATGATTCACGGCGCGATTCACATGCTGGCAATTAGTCCCGAGAATGTAAAATCTATCTATAGCAAAATTCGTATGTAGATATATTTTTCCATTATTCAAACATATTGCTTAGTCGGGCCACTCTTTAAAATTGTTTAATTACACTTCTGGAGTGGCCCAATTAAATTTTAACTATGGATATTGGTTATCTCAGTTACGCTTATGACACCGTGAACTTAACGCTATTATTTTGATAGATTGGCGTAATATCCTTGCCATTCAGTGTCACTTTTTTGTAGGTGCCTTGGACTTTTTTAGCTGATAACACCGTATACGTTCCTGCCGCTAAATTGTCTTTTGTGACGAGCTGCAATGTTCCATTTAAAGTCAGGGTATTTGCCACCTGAACTGCTGGAAGTACATTCGATTTAAACGTGATGTTGAATGTCGTTCCTGCAAGCTGAGTTAAATTACCCGCAATGTTAACTGTTTTAGCTGAGTTGGTTTTTAATAGGCTATTTTCATGCATATAAATATCGCCTTGACCAGCACCATGCTCAGACAATATTTCTAAACCACCCTGCTTTAAATCAATACCGCCCGTAAATACGTTATTTCCTGTCAGTGCTAAAGTTCCTGTGCCTGATTTGGTCAGTTTACCCGCACCCGTAATATCATTACTCCATTGGTCATATTGGTTAAAGCCGCCTAAACTTGCATCCATGGTCAAATTAACATCGCCATCAAAACTGCCATAACCTGCGCCCGCTCTAAATAGGTTTAGGCGACCATAACCTTCAATGTCATCCATGACTGGATAACCCGAGGCAAGCGCTGTCGATTTTAGAACTACTCGGCGCTGATCGGCAGTTAAATAAGGCAGTCGAGTTTCCAATAAAACCTCTGCGCCTTTAGGCACTGTTGCTATTTTTGTTTTATCGCCAATTTGGTTAAAACCGTAGGTCATCCAGTGATTAACCTGCTGTTTTAATTTTTCAAGATCGGTAAAACGGTCATTCGTGTCATAAGGTGTTTTGGCCAAACTATAAAATGATTCAAACGTTGCGCTATTGGTCTCTTTCATGAGCTGTGTTTGAGCTTGTAGATAAGCTTCTTTTCGTTGCTCTACAGTCATAGCATTTAAGTTTGCAACATCTGCGGCAATCGACTGGAGTCGTCCGCCAATCACGTCCATCGCTGAATGCATGCCCGCAATAATACGTGAATCACCAAGGTCCATACCGCGAGCAATCAGTTCCTGATAACGCTGAGGTACTAAATACGCCATCGCAATTGCATTTCGACCAGCTTCGGCGGTGTGCCCACTTGGAAAACCACCGTCAATTGCGGGTGTGCTACTTTTTGCAGACTCTAAACTAGGCACAACAATGACTTCTGAACTCCAGCGCCACGGACGAGCATATTTATAAAAACGCTTTGCTGATTCCGTCGATGAGTTATTACCCATCGCTTGAACAAACTCAACCACTTTTCCGAAATTGGCATTGCCATCAGCCGTGGTTAATCCACTATTATTGCCTTTATCATCGTATTTTACTTGTGCAGCATCGGTTGGCACTGAATTGATTGTAGTGGTCTGCCCAGTGAGCTTTCTCCACGGATCAGTTAGCGCTCCCATCCCTGTCGTTACGCTATAACTTTTTCCGCGTCTATCATCTAAATAAGCCCGAATAGCTTCTTCGTCTGTACGTTTATGCGTAGTTTGAATTGAATAATTAATGTTGTAGTTCAATACATCTACATTCTTTTTTGTACCGTCCGTACTGTCGCCGGGTAAACCTGTCCAGTTTGATGCGACTACTGCTGGAAAACCATCTCTTGCCTCAGCAGATTGGCCTGCATCTACAAATAAACTCGAAGGCGTCCATACATCTAAAAAGCCGCTCAGCACACGTACGCCAGCATTTGTTTCAACCGTGGCATATCGTGCATCGCCACGTTGATTGGTCGTCCACGAATCTACAATGGTGCTGATATTCGATGGAACTGGAGCAGTATCTTCAAAGCCTACGCCCTTGGGCGCTGCGGGTATTTCTTGGTTTGCAGCCGAATTATCATCTGAACTATTGCTGTCATTACACCCCGTAAAAAAGACTGAACAAGAGATAAGAGAAAGTAAAAGTGTATTTATTTTAAAGCTTGACATGGTGTGATCCGTTTAATAAATATCCGTATCTTTCACCATAAATGTTTAGCTGTTATTACATATTTGAAATTAATTTAAATTTTTCTAAACAATGCTAACTCTCTTTTTACTTTCTATACTTAACTGCTGAAATAGTTGTTTTGCCTATTTTTTGAAATGGGCAATCTGTTTTAAGAAGTCATTTAACGGCATAGGACATCCCCATAAATAACCTTGAAACTCAGTACATCCATTGTTTTTAAATGCACTAAATTGTTCAGTCGTTTCAATGCCTTCGACTAAAACTCGAAGGTTCAAATCTATTCCAATTTTAATAATGCCAGTTACGAGTTTATTACTACGTTTATCATCCAAAGCTGCCTGCACAAAGCTACGATCAATTTTGATTTGGCTAATGGGCATTTTTTGTAAATAGCTTAAAGATGAATAACCTGTACCAAAATCATCAAGGGAAAGCTGAATTCCATTTTTTGACAGGAAATGCATTTTCTCGATCATGCTTACACAGTTATTTAAAGCAATATTTTCAGTGATTTCTAAAATGAGCCGCGATGGATTTATCTGATATTTTTGAACCATTCCAATTACGGTTTGCTCAAAGCTAGCTTGCATAAAATGATCAGCACTAATATTGATTGAAAGCGTAAGATCTTTGGTCTCGTCTTTTTTGCTCCAGTCTTGTAAAACTTTGCAGCCTTGAGCTAACACCCACTCCCCAATCTCTGGCAATAATCCAAACGTTTCAGCTGCTGGAATGAAATCTTTTGTAGGAACATACCCTAAAGTAGGATGATGCCATCTTAATAAAGCTTCCGCGCCAATCAGCGTTTCAGATGAATTGATTTGTGGCTGATAAAAAAGCTCAAATTGTTGTTTAGCAAGAGCTAAGCGTAAGTCTTTCACCATGCTGTTTTCTATTTGTATCTCTAATTGCATGGTATAAATTGAAATACAAATCATTAATGTGGCAGCACAAGTTGCAATCCATCCGCCATGATCGCGAATATCTTCAGGCAGCGGTATAGCACTCTCAAGATTAAAAGAGCTCCCACTAAAAAATATAAAACACCCAATCGACAATAAAATTAAAATGAATTGTAAATAGCTTGGGTCTCTGCGGTAATTCAAATACCCCAATATCGCTCCAGCAGGTAAAAATAAATGAGCTACCTGCGGACGATCAACGGTAGCTATATCAAAAAATAGGCAGAACACCACTGGAAAAACCAGCAGTACGACCTGTGAAAGAAGAATACCCGCTGAAATTCGATTTATATAAATAAGAAAAAGGCTAAATATGGAGATCAATGTAAAAAAGATATCCATGTAAACAATCAACCATATTTGTGCAAATGCAAAATATATGGTCCAAAACAAGCAAAAAATGATGCAAATAAAGATATTTGCTTTGGCTGCAATTGTAAGCTGCTGGTCCTTTACGCTGCGGTAATTTTTCTTGTGTTTCTTAAAAAAAGACGAAGCTAACATAAATAAATCAACCATAAAATATTTCTTCATAGACCCCCATCTGGATCATTGATACCCCACTTCAAGATTCACCAATAAAACAAAATGTTTTATTCCTTGTTATTTATACGACTCATCTTGAGAACGTTGTTGTTTTATCGTGGTGGTATAGTTTGGTTGTTTAATTGAACGATGTTGCTTATCAAACACCTTATAATTTTAAAGGATCATCCCCTAACGATACATGTGTCTGCGACTAAGGTACAGGCTCTAAATAGCGAAAAATTAGAACATTATTGTTTCTAGAATATATCGTTCCAATGATTGATATTAATAATAATTATCATTACTATTTAAGAATAATTTAAATGTGTGTTTAATTGCGCTACTCAGTGCCAATTTGTGGACTTCACTGCTATGAACCTCGATGTAGACAAACAGGTATGGTTTAGCCAAATTTACCGTTCTCAGCAAACTACGCTTTTATCATGGTTTAAACACAAACTTCAGCACCATCATCAATCTGAAGACCTGAGTCAGGAAGTGTTTTATCGTGCTTTAAAAAGTGAATATTGTTTTCAAAAAATTAAGGAACCCCAGGCATGGCTTATGGGCATCGCCAAGCATGTCATGATTGACTATTGGCGCCGTCAGCATATTGAAAACCTTTATCTAGATGCCCTACAGCATCTTCCAGAAGAATATTATCCCTCCGCTGAACATGAAGTTTATATTCAAGAAACTTTATATCAGGTCCATTTAATATTAGAAAAACTGCCTACCCGCATAGCTCAGGTCTTTTTAATGTCTCAACTAGATGGCATGACTTATCGAGAAATTAGTGAAAAAATGAATATTTCTGAAGCCACTGTGAAAAGAGATATGAAACAAGCTTTTTTAGCTTGTATAGACCTCTATAATTAACCCTGTTAGCTGCGCTTAATTTGTTACCTTATGTCTGATATTACTAAAATCCCTCCTCATGTTTTAGATGCGGCCGCAGACTGGTTGGTAATCTTACATTCGGGTGAAATGACCGCATTACAGCAACAACAATTTGAGCAATGGAAAGTCGAAAAAAAAGAACACCAGCTAGCACTCCAGCAAATGGAAAAATTTAGCCATGGTTTATCAAATCTTGCAGGTAACTTCCCTTCCGAAGCTTTAGTTCAGTCTAATCAAAAATTTAATCTTGCTGCAAAACGCAATATGCTGTTAAGCCTTTCAGGTTTAATGATCGTTGGCTTGTCTGCCTATTTCATACCTTGGGAAAAATGGCAGTCGGACTACCACACCAAAGTGGGTGAAATTAGAAAAGTATCGTTAAAAGATGGTTCTCAACTGATTATGGCCAGTGATTGCTATGTCGATGTAAATTTCACGCAAGAGACACGTCAGATAAAACTGATTGATGGAGAAATTTATATTGAAACGGCAAAGGATGCTCAACATCGACCATTTATTGTCGAAACCAAGAATGGTTCAGTAGAAGCCTTAGGTACTCAATTTACGGTTCGCCAAGAAAATACCGAACAGACCAAAGTCAAAGTCTATAAACATGCGGTAGCCATTGAGCCAGAGAACGCTTCTAAACGGCAAATATTAAAACAAGGTCAACGTGCTTTTTTTGACGAAAAATATATATCAAAAGCTCTTCCTCTCGATAATGATCAACCGTATTGGACCCAACAACTTTTGGTTGTAGATCAATGGCCACTTCAAAAAGTGTTGGATGAGCTATTTCGTTATAAAAAAGGAAGCTACCATCTCGACCCAGAATTAAAAAATATAAAAATTTCGGGCGTATTTTCTCTAAAAAATCCTGAGCAAAGCTTAGAAACTTTAGCCTATAGCCATCAACTTGAACTGAATTATTACAGTCCCTATTTGTTAAATATTAAAAAAAGATAAAAAAATGTGACCCTTTTTTTGATCTGGTTCGACTTATAGAGAAATACACTCCCTGTCGAGAAGACCACATGAAGGATTATCAAGCAAAAAGTAAATTGGCTTTGGCTATACGTGCAGTGCTATGGAGTACGCCATTGGTGGTCACGGCGCTTACCTCAACTTCTATTTACGCTGCGCAAACTTATAGTATTTCAATTCGCCAGAGCACGCTTGATCAGGCCATTAAACAACTGGCTATTCAAACAGGCACAACCATTAGCTACGATAATGCCAGTCTTTCAAAAACAAAAAGCAAAGCGCTTCAAGGCAATTACGCTGTTGAAGATGCTTTAAGTCTGTTATTACAAAACCATCCATTTGAAGCCGTTAAAGTCAACAATGGTGGTTACAGCATCCGAGTGAAGGCTCCACCCGCTCCAATTGAACCCAAAGTTTTCCAGTTAGAAGCCATTAAAACAAAAGCGAATAACAATAATGAATTTGATACGGCAGGCAGTGAAACCGGTACGGCGCATTTAGCAACAATTCATGTTAATGCTGATCATGGTGAAAACCTAACAACCGAAGGTTCAGGTTTATATACGGCGAAAGCGACCACCGCATCTAATGGCTTAACTTTAAGTTTGCGAGAAACACCTCAGCTGGTCAGTGTAATCACCAACCAACAGATGAAAGATCAGAACCTCACACAATTAACCGATGTTGTCAGTCAAGCAGCAGGACTCTCTATTAAACAAGGCGGCAATATTGGTAGTGATAACTCACCTATTTACGCTCGCGGCAAAGAAGTAGATAGCTATTTACTCGATGGCGTGAAGCTCATGAGTTCATATGCAAGTATTTTCCAAAGTCAGGACATGGCTTTATTTGACCGAGTCGAAGTCGTGCGCGGTGCAAATGGCTTAATGACAGGTGCTGGCAGTGCAAGCGCAAGTATTAATCTGGTCCGAAAAAAACCATTACAAGACTTTAAGGCTTCGGTGAGTGCTGACATTGGTTCATGGGATTCCTACCGTACCGATATTGATGTTTCTACACCCCTTAATGAGTCTGGAACTATTCGTGGTCGTACTCTTTTTGCCTACCAAAAGTCAGACTCTTATATCGACCGCTACAATGAAGAACGTAAAGTTGCTTATGCAGTTGTAGAAGCTGATTTAACAGACCAAACCAAAGCAAGTTTAGGTGCAAGTTACCAACAAATCGACTTGTCTGGTGTGGCTAGAGGTGGTTTGCCAAGCTTTTATACAGATGGCACACTCATTAATTGGTCACGCTCAGATTCAGCAGCAGCAAGTTGGACGGGTTCAGACCGCTCAACGACATCTTACTTTGCCGACATTGAACACCAGTTTAGTGACCGCTGGAAATTAAAAGGTGTAGTGTCTAGAACCATTACCGATTCAGATGAAATTGTAGGCTATACCTTCTCAAGTAAAGGGATCGATAAAGCTACTGGTAGCGGGGCAATGTTATATGCAACCCGTTGGGATTATCGCCCTACTCAAGACTTATTCAATTTAACCTTAAACGGTTCATTTGATTTATTTAATCAAACTCATGACGTGGTGTTGGGCACGACTTACACAAAAAGTAAAAATAAACGCCCTACCTATTCTGGCTGGAATAATGGGATGACATGGGATGGAACTCTAAAAAATATTTTTGGTTGGGATGGCAGTACACCTAACCGCCCTGAAACAAAAATAGATGGTTGGTACAGTGGCGATGATCGTAGCCAATCTATTTTTGGTGCTGTTCGTCTTAAAGCCACCGACAATCTTGCAGTCATTTTAGGCACTCGAATTGAAGACTGGGAGCGCGTAACTGGCAACCATTCAGATGCTAACAATAAGACCACCTACACAACACAAGAAGAAAGTGGCAAGGTAATTCCATATGTCGGTATTACCTATGATTTCACTGACAACTGGACTGCTTACGCAAGCTACACCAATATTTTTTCACCACAAGATAAGAAAGCCGTTACAGGCGAATACATAGACCCATTAATAGGTAATAGTAGCGAGCTGGGTATTAAGGGTGAGTTTTTTGATAATCAGTTAAATGTTGGCGCCGCTATTTATGAAACTAAAGAGGACAACACAGCGATTGCATTAGCAGATGTATTTGCCCCAGATGGTTCCCAAGCCTATCGCACAGAATCTGGCACAAAAAGCCGCGGCTTTGAAATTGAGGCGACAGGTAAATTGACTGATTTATGGCAAGTTTCCACAAGCTTTAGCCGTAACCTATCAAAAGATAGCCAAGACAACCGATTAAATACCGGCGTGCCGAATAATACAGCCAAACTGTTTACCACCTATACCCTGCCTTATCTTGATGAAGCTCTCACCATTGGTGGCGGTATTCGTTGGCAAAGCGAAATTTATGAAAAAAATGCGATCTCTGCAACAGGTCGATTTACTCAAGAAAGTTACGCTTTGGTCGACTTAATGGCACGTTATAAGGTCAATAATAATCTTATGCTCAACTTTAATGTGAATAACTTATTTAATGAGAAATACCATTTAGCCACCACAAATAGCTATTACGGCGCTCCGACTAATTTCCGAGTGGGTGTGAAATATGAATGGTAAATAAATTACTCGACGTTTAAAGGTCTTACTTCAGAGGCAAATAATGTTCTTCTGAAGTAAGGTTAAACTGGCTTAATCAATTGGAATGGAATATTTTTGGCTAAGCTCAGGCTATAATATTAGACATGCACTATTATTTTATTTAATTCTCCTATGAAGAATGTGTTTTCTGACAGCAAACAAATTAGACAAGTGTCTAGTTTCCCTGAACTTGTAAATACAAAGTTCCAAGGAGAGACAAATGCGATTTGCTGGCACAGAAATTTGGTTGGCGACTTTAAAGAAATTGTGAATAAGCTTCAGTTAAATGAAAATATTACAGAAGTTTCTGTTGAAGACCTTTTAGCGCTACAACTTTCTGAAAAAGGCAATCTGGCAAGAAAAACTATTTTAGAAGATATCGAGCAGTTAACTGATTTTGGTGCATCGCCCGTACTTAACTTACTTAAACATTATGAGCGTGATGAAGAGCTAGATTTCATTTCAACAGATGTATATTCATTTCATGTTGACCGCTCTCCCATTGAAACCGATACATTCTTATGTACCTATCACGGCGCTGCCAGTGATATTGTTTCCAATGATCAGGTTGAACAAAAAGTTTTTATTTCCGAAATTAGAGAAAAGCTCAAAGAATTACATGACGGTCCAGAGACTGAATTTGAAGCTTTCTTGGCAGAGTATTTCTTTGATTTGCATTATCAGCCTAAACCCAATGCTCAACCTGTAAATTTAGGCACGGGACATATTTGGCGTTTGGCCGTAGATCATCCAACTCAAAAGGTTTTGCCTTGTGTTCATCGAGCACCTGTTGAAAAAGATGGTGAATATCGATTGCTTTTGATTTGTTAAATGTTTAGGTGGCTCACTGGTCTTTAATGACTGAAATATATATTGCCACCCCATGACTGGAATGGCTTGAAGTCACTTTATATCAACAATATTGGTTTTAAAGCCTCTTATCTGTCACCGAAAAGAGCAATCCCTAGACCTATTAGCATGACCACTGTTCCAACCAATTTAATCATGGAAACTGGTCGTTCAGCCGCTCCCATCAGCCCGAAATGATCAATCAACAATGACGAGATAATTTGTCCAGCAATTGCCAGCCCCAGCAAAGCCGATAACCCGATTCTAGGTGCAAGGACGACGTAGCTCAGTAATGCGCAAGAACCTAGAACTCCGCCCATAAGACTCCACCATGGTTGATTAGGAATAGCGATCAGTGAAGAAGCTATTCCGCCTCGAACCAGAGAATAAAACCCAAGGCATACCGCACCAGCAGTAAATGAAAATAATGCCGCAGCGACAGAATTCCCGCCTATACCTTTAGCCAGTTGGCCATTCAATGTGGTTTGTAGAGTAATCCCCAGCCCCGCACCAAAAGCCATGAGGTAATAGATAACATTTATAGACATATTGTTTGCTCCCTCTTAGACAACTTATTCCAGAGGTAGAAACGTCTCGGCAAAAATATCTGGAGTATAACCAGCCGCAACGAAAAGTTGCTGGCGAGATTCATCAATCGCTGCACGAAGTCGCTCACTGTCCACACCCAACACTTTACCATCACGTTTAACGATTCTTCCGCCAATCATCACCGTATCGATATTGCTGCGTTCAGTTGCATGAACAACCGTGCCAAATGCATTACCAGACGGATAAAGATTAATGTCATCCGTTCGAATTAATATCAGGTCAGCTTGTTTACCAGGTGTCAGGCTGCCAATTTTTTCTTGCAGACCTGCACAAGCAGCACCATCAGCCGTTGCAGCTTTGAGAAGGTTTTGCGCCTGAAAGGTCACTGGCGAATGTGCTGAGCCACAACATTTGTTTTGATGCATGCCCATTACACGCTGTAAGTAAAATGCTACACGCATTTCCATGAACATATCGCCACTGTATGATGTTTCATTATCTACACTCAAACCAGGTCTAATGCCATGACGTAGAGCCGATTGCATGGCAAACATACCGTCTTCGATACCATAGTGAGCATCTGATCGTGGGCATACGTTTACTCGCACTCCAGCTTCGCGCAAAATTTTCCATCCAGCATCTGGCAGCGAGGTACAGTGGTTAAAGATATTATCTGGCCCTAACAGACCTTGTTGATGCAGACCCTCTAATGCAGCAGCCATTTCCCCACCAAAAAATTCAGTAATGATTGGTAGCCCTAATCTGCGTGCCTCAGCCCATAATTCGGGTTCTAACTGAGCCATGGCAGCTAATGACACCAAACCGTTTTTACTATTTTTAAAATATTTTTCTTGAAGACGTTCGAGATTGCTAGGCCAGTTGGCTCTGTCCCAGTCTCCTGAGACTGGTGCACCAGAAGCATGTACAGCTCGAATACCAGCATCTAGTAAAGCTTCAACAGCCGCATCAGAGTGAGCGGAACTACGACTATTGTGCGAGTTATCAATCACTGTTGTAATACCGGCATCTATGCAGCCTAGAGCTGTAAGTAAATTACCAATGTACATATCTGCTGGGCGATAGTACTTCGCAAAAGAATAGTGCGTCGCGTTGCAATAGTCTTCTAACGTTTGGGCATTCGGATTAATCCGTCGCAGTTGTCCTTCCCATGAATGTCGATGAGTATCGACCATACCCGGCATCGCGATCATATTGGATGCATCAATAAGAGCTGCACCTTCGGCTTCTAAATTTTCATCCACGGCAGTAATCATGCCGCTCTCGATAAGAATATCTCCACGAACCATGTTCCCAATCACACTATCCATGCTTAGGATCGTCGCCCCTCGAATGAGCATTCTATTTGGTGAAGACTCAGTCAGCTGCACTATATTTCTGTTGTAATCAGTCATCATTATTCCAACTTCTCAAATGTATGCTGAAAATCTATCTGAAGTGATAATGCTGAAAAAGCTGGTTAAACTGTTTTTATTATTCAGTGAAAGCGAATAATCTAAGAGTGTGAGTATAGTATTGGGACAAAGGTATGAGATTGGATCGTATTCAAGCAATGCAGATTTTTGTTCGGGTGGCAGAAGCTGAAAGCTTTATCCATGCGGCAGAAGCACTTTCCCTACCTGCCTCAACAGTCACTAGTACAATTAAAAATCTTGAAAAGTATTTACAAGTGCGTCTGTTAAACAGAACAACAAGACGCGTTAGCCTGACGCCAGAGGGAGCAGAATATCTGACCCAGTGCCGAGAAATACTCGACTTGATTGAACATACCGAATCTAACCTGACTAACGCTATCAAACAACCACAGGGTCGATTACGAGTTGATATGCCTGCGGGCATAGCTCATTCGGTGATTATGCCGAACCTGCAAGAGTTTCAAAGGCGTTATCCCGATATCTACCTAATGATAGGTGTCAGCGATAGACAAGTAGACCTTATTAAGGAAGGTGTAGACTGTGTAATCCGCATGGGAAATTTGGAGAACTCCACGCTGGTTGCCCGCCCTCTTGGTGAGTTCCGCTGGGTAACATGCGCTTCGGCACTATATTTAAAAGAGAAAGGAACTCCACAAACTCCCGATGATTTAGCACATCACCGAGCTATTCATTATTTTTCAGGGAACAACAGACATGCGGGTGAAATGCGCTTTGTACGAAACGAAGTGAAAAAAACTGTACAAATGCAAGGTACGGTTGCTGTTAATGAAACTGAACTTTATATAAAAATGTGTCTTGAGGGATATGGACTCGCTCAACTTGCTGAAAGTATTGTGATAGAACACTTAAAAGAAAGAAGGCTCATCGCAGTATTACAAGAGTGGTGCCCACCACCTGTTGCTGTGACTTTACTTTATCCGCATCAGCGGTTTCTTTCACCCGCAGTACGTGTATTTGCAGACTGGATGGCAGAGCTAATAAGTGATCAACAATCTGACTCAATTTAAAGGGTTATTTTTAAGGCTTCATAATTAAAAATAGTCCTTTAAAGTAAGTTACTACTAATTATATATATTACTTTCAACTGAAAGGACTTATATGAAACAGTCTTATTTAGAAAACATCCACTTTTTTAGAAAGAAATAACCCTATATATGATCTGACTAGCCATAACAAATAAACAAAGCACTCCTACGCTATATGAAATTGTGCGCCATGGCTGCATAGAAGTTAGATATGTCAAAGTATGAGTGACTCTAGAAAATGTGAAAATAATAAATAACCACTTCGTGATGATATAGTCTGTATTTAAGAAAATACATAAAGCACCCAATACCCAGAAAATTGGAATATTTTCTAAATCATTCAACCAAGCCTGTTGCGCTCTAGCCACTTGTGGTAACTCGGCAGTATGTGCTGGCACTCTTAAAAAGCCCGCATCTTCTATATTCTTAAAAGCCTTGTTTTTAATTCTGTAATATCCTTGATATGCAGATATTCCGAACATTTTTACAAATAATAAAACCGTACATAATGCGTAAACATATAAAAGACTATTCATTTATTTCTCTGAGGCACAAATTATAATTTATGTAACTATATAATATTTATCACATTGTTATTAATAAAAAAATACTCCTTTAGTACTTATGGTAATTTGACTTTAAATACGATCCAAAGTCGATTTAAATAAGATTTGGGTAAAACTCTTTTTTGATAACTTTCAGACAGGACCTCTGTTATGCCCCCAAACATCATACTTTCAAGTGATCGTATTCGGTTACGCCTTTTAAAGATTGAAGATTCAAGAGATTTAGTCGCCGCTGCTTCAGACGGAGAGCTATGGAACCTCCCTTTCACTGTCGTACCTTCAGCAGAAACAATAGATGACTATATTCACCTTGCGCTAGAAGGTTATCAATCAGGTACAGTTCTTCCTTTTGTTGTTGAAGATATCGCTACAGGAAAAATCATTGGGTCTACAAGATTTTGGAAAATAGATAGAAAAAATTTAAAGTTAGAAATTGGAAGTACTTGGTACTCAAAATCTTGGCAGCGAACATACGCAAATACGGAAGCAAAATATTTGCTTCTTAAATATGCCTTTGAGGAATTAAATTGTGTGAGGGTTCAGCTTACAACAGATGTACTCAATGAAAAATCACAGAATGCGATTTTAAGACTCGGTGCTCAAAAGGAAGGTGTTGTAAGAAATGAGAGAATTATGCCCGATGGAAGAAAAAGGAATTCTGTCAGATTTAGTATCATTGATGAAGAGTGGCCGAGCATAAAAGAGAATCTTATTAAAAAGTTAAATTATTATTAATTTTTCTTCTCTTTTATTCCTCTTTAAAAACATTGCAAATGAGTCTCATTTATATATACTTTACACACTTTTTTTGAGTCTAGTCGGCTCTCTTGCTCGCTTGAATAGTCGCTCTTTTTTAGCCTTTCACGATGTTTATATCACTTAGGTATACGTATGTTTTCTTTCTCCCCGCGTAAAAATTTAATTACTGTTGAAATTTTAAAACATAGTAGCCCCTTGCTTTTATCCCTCATCCCTATCGTGTCTTGGGCAGAAACAACCGCGATCCAACCAGCGCAGCTAGAGACTATTAAAGTTCAGGCGGAAGCGAACTCAAGCTATATCGAAAATCAAACGGCATCGACCTTACGAGGCAATCAAAAAAATCTAGAAAGCCCACAAACCGTAAATGTCGTTTCTAAGCAATATATGAAAGACTATTTACCTGCAAATCTGGACAATGCACTGACCCAAGTCAGCGGCATTACGCAAGGTAATACTTTAGGCGGTACGCAAGATACCGTAATGAAGCGTGGTTTTGGTGATAACCGTGATGGTTCAATTACCGTAAATGGTATGCCGATTGTGCAAGGCCGAACCATGAATGCGGCTGTTGAACAAGTTGAAGTTTTAAAAGGCCCGTCTTCGTTACTCTATGGCATTATGGACCCGGGCGGAGTGGTCAATGTCATTACAAAGAAACCTGAGACTACCCAGAAAACTGAACTTTCAATATATGGTTCAAGCTTTGCAGCGGGTAAAAATGGTTTAGGCGCAAGCATAGATACCACGGGCGCGATTAGTGATAGTAACTTTTCTTATCGCTTTATTGCCGATCACTCAGATGCAGACTATTGGCGTAATTTCGGTAACCTCAAACAGTCATTAATTGCTCCATCTTTAGCCTGGGATAATGGTCAAACTAAAGTGAACCTGAGCTATCAATACCGCCACTTTGATGTACCTTTTGACCGCTCTACCGTTTTTGATCCAAAAACAAACAAAGCCTTACCCATTGCTAAATATCAACGTCTAGATGAAGCTTTTAACCAAATGAAAGGTGAAGATCATTTAGCTCAACTGTTGGTAGATCACCAAATTAATGATAATTGGTCGGCTCACTTTGGTTATACCTACAACTACGAAACCTATGATGCCAACCAATTACGTGTACTTTCATTAGATACGACTAATCACACGGTTACACGCCGTACTGATGCGACTTTAAATGCAGAAAGTATAGACAGTAATGCCCAAGCCTATATTAATGGTTCAACCAATCTGTTTGGTTTAAAGCATGATATTCAGTTCGGTTCAGACATTGAATATCGCAAATATTTCCGTCCAGATATGGTCCGTAGTAGTACCAACTCTACAATAGATTATTTGAATCCAAGTTATGGAAATGTCGAACCATCTCAAAATGTTGTCGCATCAGAGAGTGATCAAACCGATAAACTGCATACCTATGGTTTTTATGTTCAAGATGCCATTCATTTAAATGAGAAATGGATTGCTGTACTTGGTGGTCGTTACCTGAACTACCAGCAAACTGCTGGACGTGGCAGACCTTTTAAAGAAAATACCAATACCAATGATGATGCTTGGCTTCCACATGCAGGTTTAGTTTATAAATGGAATGACCAGCTTTCATTCTATGGTAGTTATACCGAGTCGCTTAAACCATCTTCATCAATCGCTCCTTTAGGTAACAATGGTAATGCTATCATCGATTCTAGTGTTCAACCTGAACAAGCCAAGTCTTATGAAGTTGGTGCAAAATACGAGTTAAATGACCGTATCAAAGCCAACTTTGCACTCTACGATATTAAAAAACGTAATGTTTTAGTCACAATCACTAATGGTCAGAACACAGAATTACATACTACAGGTGCAGTGCGTTCTAAAGGCGCTGAACTCGACCTGACAGGACGTGTGACCGATCAGCTTGATGCAACCCTTACCTATGCTTACACAGACGCGAAAGTGACTGAGGATGAAAATGGCCTAGAGGGCAATCGCTTAAATAATGTAGCGAAAAATACCGCTTCTCTAGCCTTAGCCTATAACTATGGCGAACTTTACAACGGTAATTTACGTTTTGGTGTAAGCAGTAATTATGTTGGGAAACGCGCTGGAGATTCAAAAAATAACTTTGACCTACCTGACTATACGCTTGCCAATGCCTTTGTTAGTTATGACACAACCATTGCTAAACAAGCGGTCACTTTCCAATTTAATTTAAATAATATCTTTGACACCACTTACTACACAGCCAGCGTAAGTAATGTGACCGTGTCTCAAGGTGACTCTCGCCAAGCAGTATTACGCGCAACCTTTAAATTTTAAAACACAGGATCAGAGCAGTGTTAAATCACTGCTCTTTCGAGAACAATATGAAAAAGCTTCTTTCTACGGTGGTGTTGATTGGCACACTGTTTAGTTCTTCTATTTACGCCCAAACACGAATTGCCCTGATTTCACAGATCAAGGGTTCATCGGCCAGTACAGATGTCGCTATTCAAAAATACTTGCAGAGTAAAGGCTATCAAGTTGAAGTATTAGATCAATCTGTTTCACCGAATAATTTAAAGAACACAGATTTAGTCATTATTTCTTCTACAGTCGCGTCTAAAAATCTTCAATCGGGTTGGCGCCAACTAGCCATTCCACTGATGACGTGGGAAAACGATTATCTTGATGATTTGGCTATGACAGGTAAACGAATTAATAGTGATTTTGGCGAAGTCGAGAAAGAACGTTATTTGTGGTTGGTCAATGCGCCACATCCTCTCTCTGCACATCTTTCTGCGGGAACTCACAATGTGTATAAAGCCCAAGCACCTATGAGTTGGGGCAAACCCGGTTTAGGTGCCACCATTATCGCGACTGTGTATGGGCAACCTGAAAAAGTGGCAATCTGGGGTTATGAGAAAGGTGCAACCATGGACTATGAATCTTTAGCGCCAGCAAAACGACTTATGTTTTTTCTTAACAACGACACATTTACCAATCTATCTGACGATGGATTAAAACTGTTTGATGCCTCAATTCAATGGTTGAGCAATAAATAAAATCATTTATGTAGTTCAAGAAGGTTCTACTCATCGCACCTTGTTGAGCTAGGCAAGAATTTGATCTCAAATCACGGTGATTAAAATATTGGCCTTTCAGCTTTACAGCAGAAGCGCTTTATTTATTATTCTTTTATTAATATATAACGTTCACACGGACCCAATCTTCATACTTGGTCGCCTGAACATTGGTACTTGATGTAATTGCCCCATGAATAGGAATATTTTCTTTCATCCCTGTGGCAACTCCTGAATATATTTTACTTCCCTGGCCTCCCCAAATTTGAGTATGGCCAGCATCTTGATAAAGTACATATGCAACAGATGCTGGGCTAGCAGCAGATTTAAGTTCAAAGTTATTGTCTGAAGTTACCGCCAATTGATACGGTGTATTTTGACTACATTGCACAGATACATCCGTTCTTGCAGTAGCAACTGGCTGAGAACGAACGACTGAACCAAAATCTAAATTTCCTTGTGTAGAAACTTCACACGTTTCAATAATCGTTAAACTGACTCTTAATGATGTAGATGCATTTCCAGCATCTGCACTATTTATTGT
The DNA here is from genome assembly GCF_034650275.1 of Acinetobacter sp. IRS14. Classification (NCBI taxonomy): domain Bacteria; kingdom Pseudomonadati; phylum Pseudomonadota; class Gammaproteobacteria; order Moraxellales; family Moraxellaceae; genus Acinetobacter; species Acinetobacter sp. IRS14. The sequence continues at coordinate 70,384 of NZ_JAOVFN010000013.1, read as the reverse complement.
CAGCATACTCATCAGAGAAAATAAAGTGTATTTAAGGACTTTCATTTCTTCTCCTTAACTTTTTGTTCTAATGTCTATTCATCTTTATATTGTGTTTTTTCTGTTCTGGTTAAAGAAACAGCTTCAGGATCTTTTAGTTATAAAACTTAATATTGCACACTGTCAATAAATACTAAACACATGATTTGAATGTTATTTTTATAATTTGTGACGTATTACACGCAATCTAACTAATTTAAAAATTAGTTGATGTTTTTTATTACTCTTAGGAGCGTTTTAATTTTCCTTTAACTTCATTTTCCGAAATATTTTAGAAAATCATTGTTTAATCTTGCCCCAATATTCCTTACCTAATAGAGCAATTGCAATTAAAAATAGAACCTCTCCTAGTACCATCAGCCCCGTGATCACGACTGCTTTATAAGGAATATCTAAAAAAGGAAGAATAGGAAAAGAGATCCAATACAGGGCTACAAATCCTAATAAGACTAAGCCAATTTTCTTTTTGAGATTCAATTTTGGTTTTGGCATCAACTTCATTTCATTTTAAAAATTCATAAATTCCATTATTTATTTCTTTGTGTAAAGAACGTTTAAGAAGTGTGTAAAGAGCATGGAGATTTAAAATATTTTTAATCATCAAATCTGTCAGTTCATGCGTAATCTTTAAAAGATGAATAATTCTGTCCATTCTCGCAATTGCATAAATAAATTGATCAAAATAATATCCATACAAATAGATTACAACTTTACATATTGTTTAGCTTAAAGTTTCAATACTAAGAAAACTGTGAAGTTAAATTTAAAATGAATAATTCAGACCTTTAAAACCATCAATTTTTAATTTGAGAAATGATTGATATGAAAAAATATTTACTCTTACTTTTACTTAGCTTTTATTCGATTCATTCATTTGCTTCGGACAAACTACATGGCAGTGTTTGGAAAACAATTGATGATGCAACCAATCAACCGAGAGCACTGGTAAGATTTAGCGAAGATAAAAATGGCAATCTGTCTGCGAATATCGAAAAAATACTTGTTCCAAATGAGGCTAACAAATGTACGATGTGTGAAGGTACCTACAAAAACAAATCTTTGATTGGCCTAACCATTGTCAAAAATTTAAAAAATGTTGGTCAAAATAAATATGACAAGGGATCTATCCTCGACCCACAGTCAGATAAGACTTATAAATTTAGTGTAACCGTATCACCAGATGGGGAAAAACTTATTGCTCGCGGATATATTGGCATTTCTGCAATTGGCCGAAACCAAACGTGGTATCGAATTAAATAAGCTCCTAAATTCTTAAAAGCCTTTATAAATTGCATGGTTTTGAAGTGATCATTTACCTCAAGGACCATGTGATTTTTATTTCAATTATTTATTGATATTAAACAAAGCCACCAAAAAACGATCCAGCACCTTTTTCCTCTCATCATCCTCATCTGAGCTTACATGAAAGCTAGCCTCAACTTTTAGTTCTATGAACTGGCTATAAATTTTATTTATCAGGTACATTCTCTATTTATCAGAAAATTGATAAGCACACGCCTAGGCATAAAACCTCATCTATAGTTGGATTTATCATTTTGTTAAAATATCACCTGTTATATTTCAACCTATTTCAGACTAAAATTTATGTGATTTCTATTATTTAAAAATCAAAATTCATTAACTTAAATTAAAAATTTTATATTTACAAATGCTAACCAATCAACATTTTAAAGATAAAATAGGACTTATTCTTTAATTTAAAGTTCAATTTTAATATAAGAGTAATAACTCAGTTTATTAAAACTTAAATAGATTTTTAATTACTCAATTTTCCTTTTTAATTTAATAACTTCAATACTGAGATAATCCCAAATAATTTTAATAAAACAATTTTCAATCCCTCTACCAAGTTTATTATTTTTATGAGAAAATTACAAAAACATACAATTTTTTACATGATGAACAAATTTACCTCTTTATTTTTACAAAACACATTTGCTGGGGCACTCTCTCTTTTAGCAATAAATTCTGCTCAGGCAGATGATTTATATACATTATTTAATAAAGCAAAATTATATTCTCCACATTTACCATTGGCCTATACTCAAAGTGAAATTGCTAAACAAAAAACAAACCAAGCACTTGCTAGTAAAGATCCCAAAATCAATTTTACAGCTCAAGAGAAAAAGGGAGTTAATAAACAACCAACCCGCGAAGAAACTGATTATCGTTCAAGAAATTATGCAGTTCAGTTTTCGATTCCCGTTTATAATAAATCTCAAGATGAAGCAATTAAAACAAATAAAATTGGAGAGAAAATTGCTTTAGAGCAACTTCAAGCAAACTACAATGAACTCTTACAAAATATTGTGGAGCAGTATTTTAAAATTTTAAATCTCAACTCTAAACTTAATCTTATTCAACAACAGCAAATTTTAGTTCTTGAACAAAAGAAAATGGCAACTGCAAATTTTAATCAGGGAATGGTATCTATTACTGATTTAAGAGAAGCAGAAGCAAAACTATCTACCCTGCAAAGTCAAGAAAATAGTATGCGTTTTGAAATTGCGAAAGAAAAAAGTATATTAGCCGAGTTTATAGGAACTGATGCCATCAGTTTTGTTGAAAATAAAACATCTTTAGAAAAACTCCCTCCTCTCTCATATACCGATCAGGCACACTACAATCAGTTACTACTAGAGAAGAATAATCAAATTAAATTATCAGAACTCAATCTAGATGTAGCTAAAGGTGAGATTAAACAATCTGAAGCAGAAAGATATCCTGTTTTAAATTTTTCTGCGAAATTAACTAGAAATCTGGATTCACAAGATTCTGCGTTTACCAGTAAACAAAATGGCCTAGATTACTTATATGGCTTTGAATTAAATATTCCAATGTATAACACTGAAACGTCTTATAAAATTAAGGAGAAAAGAGCAAGTTTAGAAAAAAGTAGATATGAACTACAACTCTCAACTCAAAAACAAAAAGCACAGATGCTCGATGCCTTTTACAGCACTTTATCTGCAATTAATAAAGCAAACGGCATGAAAGATGCCGAAGATTCATCTCAAAAAGCATGGATTGCCAATAAGCGTGCCTATGAAGTAGGAATGCGAGTAAATGCTGAGGTCTTGGAAGCACAAGCAAAATATTTTGAAAACAAACAAGAACGTTTAAGTGCTTGGTATGAGGCTTGGCAAAACTATATCAAACTGAAAATTACGACAGGTATTTTAACTGAACAGCAAATCATTGATATAGACCATATTTTTTATTCAACCTCTTCCCAATTAAGTTCTCGTTATGACAGATAATAATTTACAAAATTTACCAGATACTATTCAGCACTGGTTACTTAACCTTAAACGTCTGAATATTAATGTATTAGCTGTTTGTTATGAAAATTTAACAGATTTTGGTAGTCATGCTTTTGAAGACTCTCAAATTAATGAGTTATGGAATGTAATCAAACAACAGTTAACGCTAGATAAACCTGTTGCTATTCAAAAAAGTGAACAAGGTTATCTTATTGGCTATTTACTGATAAATTCTAGCTCATCCTCGTATCTTGGGTTATCCATCACACCACCTATTCATGAAACAACGCTGGAACTTATACGAACCAGCATGGGGTGGTTATTTTACGAGCAACAAAGTCAAAAGCTTCAACATGCGATTCAAGCTGAACAACTTCTTGAAATTTTTGCACATGTCATTAATCAAACACAGTTCCAAATTGCGGCACAAGAATGGGTCAATCAAACCACGACCCAAATTCGTAAACAGTTTGCACAATATCAGGATATTCAATTAAATTACTTTTTAGTTAAAGATGCTCATAAAGTGAAATGGGTTGTCTCCTCTGAACTGTCATGGACAGAAAAAGGAGCAGCAGAAATGCAAAAACTTAATGAAATCGCATTACAAGCATTATTTTTACAGCATGACCTCAAAGAATATCAGTGGTTTGCCTATCCTATTTTTCATCATGGAAAAATTCAGGCTATTTTAGTGGCGAAAGACCGTGATTTTGAACAATATGAAGTACATAATGCGTTAAGCTTATACTTAAAAAGCAATATCGATTTAATTCATCCACTTTTACAACATTGGTATCAATCCGAACAAAGCCTTCTTCAACATAGCGTCAAGTCTGGAAAAAATATATTAAAAAAATACAGTACTGAAGGTCACTATGCTTGGAAAATTATTACAGGCCTTATCGTTGTATTTTTGCTGTGTATTACTTTGATTCCGGTTGATAAGTTAGTCACTGCCAACCTAAATGTTGAAGGTAAAACTCGCTGGATTATTTCAGCCCCAACTCAAGGTTTTATACAAACGGTCTTTGTCCGACCTGGAGATAAAGTTAAAAAAGATCAAGCATTAATCCAACTCGATAATACTGATCTAAAAATACAAATTGCTGAGCAACAAAGTTTACTTGATCAGGCACAACATCAGTTTCGTGTGGCTATGGCAGATCAGAACCTGACAGATAGTGGTTTAGCTGCCAATCAGATTAGGCAACAAGAGGCAAAAATCCAGACCATCCAAAGAAAGATTAATCAAACTAAAGTAACTGCGCCAATTACTGGAACCGTTATTGACGGCGACTGGGCTCAACAAATTGGAACACCTGTTGAAGATGGTAAAGAATTATTCCAGATCGCATCACAAGATGCCTATAAAGTCATTTTGCATGTTGCTGATAAAGACATTCACTTCATTCAAAAAAACCAGAACGGCGTTTTAAAGTTAACAGGCTTACCAGATCAAACTTTTCCAATTCGTATCACCCGTATTACTCCGGTTGCTTCAGTTCAAAACAATATAAATGGCTTTAAAGTCGAAGCTGCATGGATAGGTTCTCCGTCTGCCCTAACCCCCGGTATGCAAGGTGTTGGGAAAATTACAGTGGGTAAAACCAATCTACTCTTTCGCTGGTCACGAGATTTCATTAACTGGATGAAATTAAAGATCTGGTCAAATTGGTAAAGTCATGCAAAGTTTGTTTTCAGAACACTGGCATCTTGTACGTCATTTAAAACCTCAATTGCGACAAAATGTTGAGGTTTTACCACGTATTTTACGAGGCCGTGCTTGGTTTTTATTATTTGAACCGATGTCACAACGCTTCGTCAGAGTTAACCCCGAAACATGGTATGTGATTACTCTTTTAGATGGCAAAACTAATGTTGAACAAATATGGGATAAAGCGGCCGAATATATTGAAAAACAAAATATCAATCTCGACCAACACTACCGAGCAATTAGTCAAAATGAGTTAGTACAATTACTCACTCAGCTTTATAATAATGACTTATTACAAACTGAAGTGTCTTTTGACTCTGAAGAACTATTTAAGCGTTATAAAAAACAAAAATTTAATAAATTAAAGCAATCATTTTTAAACCCAATTAGTTTAAAAATACCTCTGCTTTATCCCGATGTTTTTTTTGGTCAATTAAGTAAATTAGCGCGTTCCATTTTTAGTGTATGGGGATTTTTACTCTGGTTTTTAGTCGTAACTCCTGCACTTTTATTGCTGAGTGAGCACTGGCAAAGTTTAACGAGTAATTTATCGGATCGAGTGCTATCAACCAGTAACCTTTTTATCCTTTGGCTAACGTATCCAATTGTTAAATTAATCCATGAATTTGCTCATGGTTTAGCAATAAAAGCCTGGAATGGAAATGTCAGAGAAATGGGCCTTATGTTCATTATGTTCATTCCCATTCCCTACGTCGATGCGACCTCTTCTTATCACTTTGTTTCTAAATGGCAAAGGATTGTGGTATCGGCTGCCGGAATTCTCACTGAGCTTTTACTGGGCGCAATCGCAATTTATATCTGGCTATCGACTGAACAAGGGTTGATTCATGCATTTGCTTATAACGTCATTTTTATTGCCACTATTTCTACAGTATTAGTAAATGGTAACCCACTCATGCGCTATGACGGTTACTACATTTTGTCAGACCTGCTTGAGATTCCCAATTTGGCAGGTCGAGCGACTAAATATTGGATTTATTTATCAGACCATTATTTGTTTGGTGCAAAAACAGTACAGCCACCTTATGCAACTGAAAATGAAAGATTTTGGTTATTCATTTACGGTTTACTGTCCCCTATTTACCGCATTACCATCATGTTCAGTTTAGTCTGGTTTATAGCACAAAAGTACTTTTTCTTTGGTGTGATACTGGCTGCTATCTCTGGTTTTATGACTATTGTTTTACCTATATACAAAGGAATAAAACATATTTATCAAGGAGCGACCTTGTCAAAATATCGTGAACAGGCCATTCAACGTTTATGGATTATTATTGCGGCAATTGTTCTTATATTTTTTATTATCCCGTTTCCATATTACAGTACCCAACAAGCCATTGTATGGATGCCAGAAGAATCGATTATTCGTGCAAATGAGTCAGGGCATATCCAAAGCATTAATTTTAAGAACAACCAGATTCAACAAAACCAAATTCTTTTTCAACTTTCTAATCCCGATTTACTTGAAAAATATGAGTTACAAAAACTTCAAGTTGAAGAGTTAGATTACAAGCTAAGACAAGCCTCTTTGGATGATCTGGCTCAACGCCGCAAATTAGAATATCAAAAGCAAGGTGCCGTTCAGCAGCTTCAACAGTACCAATATAAAATTAAACAGCTTCAAGTCACGAGCACAGTTTCTGGAAAATGGTTTGCTAAAGATGCTATTGAGATCAAGCAAAGATACTATAAACGTGGTGACATTATTGGTTATGTTATTAACCAACCAGCACAAATTGTTCGTAGTGCGGTTTTACAGCAAGATTATGATTTAATTCAGAACCGCTTAAAAAATATTGAAATCCGCTTTAAAAATCATTTTGATGTGATTTATACAGGCAAAATCATTAGAAGTACCCCGCAAACACAAAAGAAACTTTTATCTTCAGCATTAGGTAGTCAAGCGGGTGGAAATATTACAGTTGATCCTAATGATCAGGAAGGCAAAACAGCTTTACAGAATTATTTTGATTTAGATATTCAACTGTCACAACCATTAGACTCTTCTGTTTTCGGTGATGTTGCGTATGTTCGTTATCATTTAGGTTACTCGCCTCTTGCATGGCAGTGGACTAGAAAATTGCGTCAATTATTTTTGGAGCAATTCTATGTCTAATCTACGTGCTATCAAAAATATGTCACTGCACCCTTTTTATTTATCAAATGTGGCGCGAGTAGAACAAAAAGATATAGAGCTACATAAGCTTGAAATATTTTTTGCAAACTTATTAGGCTGGATTCCAGCAAAGAAAATTTCCAGAAGACATATTCATAAATTTGCACAAGCAATAACAGTTCATAAAGATGCTTTAAAAGAGCTGGACCAATCACAGCTTGTACAGAAATTCCAACATACAGTTCAATTATTATCACGCGAGGCTAATCACAATCAGTCTATCGCATTAATATTTGCATGTGTGGGAGAAGCGATTTCTCGCGTTTTTAATATCTATCCTCACCCTGTTCAATTTATGGGGGCATATATATTACTAACAGGTAGACTTGCTGAAATGCCTACAGGTGAAGGAAAAACGCTTGTCGCAAGTATGGCGGCAACCATTATGGCTGCGACTGGTAATTTCGTTCATGTTTTGACTACAAATGCTTATTTGGCTCAGCGCGATGAAGAAGAATTACGTCCACTATTTGAGTTTTTCCAACTCAGCAGCGGTGCAATCCAGAGTGAAATGGAAGTTCCTGAAAGGAAGGAAAATTATCAAAAACAAATTTGCTATGTCAGTGCAAATGAAATCGTCTTTGATTACTTAAAAGATCACATTTCTGGAAAAGGTACTCAACCTAGACAAATTGAAAATTTACGTTCATTGGCAACTGGAAAAATCGCTGATGAGACGATGATTGTACCAGCCCTACACTTTTGTATTGTAGATGAAGCTGACAGCGTGTTTATTGATGAAGCCCAAACACCAATGGTGATTTCGCAAGAAACCGAAGGGCTTATTGAAGCGCCAGTTATTCATTGGGCAATTGCCCAAGCAAGAGAACTTATTCGAGATGTCGATTTCACGATACTTGAGGCTGAGCACCATGTTGAAATAGAAAATATTGTCCCAGAAAAAAAGGTTCCCTTACCTCAAGATATCAGACCAATCTGGTATAACCATGCATGGAAAATGCTACTGGTTAAACAAGCACTTACTGCTTTATATCTTTATCATAAAGACCAGCATTATATTATTCAGGATAATAAAATTCAGATTGTGGATGAGTCTACAGGCCGAATTATGGCTGATCGCTCATGGGAACAAGGATTACATCAGCTCATCGAAGCTAAAGAAAATATTGAGCTCACCAAAGGCCGAGACACTCTAGCCCGAATGACCTTTCAACGTTTCTTTAGAAGATATTTACTTTTATCAGGGTTAACAGGAACTGGACTTGAAGTTGCACGGGAACTGTGGATGATCTACCGTTTAAAAGTATGTCAGATTCCTCCTAATATTCCGTCCAAGCGTAAACAATTTAGACACCGATACTTTAAAAATAATGAACAGAAATATCAGGCGATTGCTAAACATGCTAAAGCAATTGCCGATACCAAACGCTCAGTTTTAGTCGGCACACGTAGCATTGAAGCCTCCGAAGCTATTTCAGAAGCACTTACCCGACTTAACATTGAACATATTGTATTAAATGCCCGCCAAGATGCACACGAAGCTTCAATTATTGCTGAAGCAGGACACAGTGGAAAAATTACAATAGCCACCAATATGGCTGGGCGTGGTACAGATATTAAATTGCGTCCTGAAACCAAACAAGCTGGTGGCCTCCATGTCATTTTGACGGAGTTTCACGAATCAGCTCGAATTGACCGACAGCTTTATGGTCGAGCTGGTCGTCAAGGCGATCAAGGGTCATGTGTTGCCTATATTTCTGGTGAAGATCAGTTAATGCAACAAAATATCCCATGGCTTATACGGTTTATAAACTTCATTCCATTCATTTATTTGCAATATATTTTTTTAATTTTTGCGGTAAAACGTATGCAAAAAAAATGTCAAAAACGTGCTTACCGAAACCGTATATCCATGTTTAAACATGACAAAAAATTAAATTCTCAAATTGGCTTTGCAGGAAAAATTTATTAAATGAAATATTCTCTTATTCTTCCTATTACACTTCTTTTATCAAGTACGACTTATGCGGAAGCTATCAATTTCGCATGCATGATACAACCTGCAAAAATTGTTGAAGTACGAAGTCCAATTACGGGGGTCTTACAGAATATTCCTGTAAAAGCAGGAAGTCCGATTAAAAAAGGACAAGTTCTCGCTCAAATCGAATCGAGTGTTGAAAAATCTGCAACTCAATCTGCTTACTATAAAACCCAACTTAAAGGTTCAGCCAACATAGCAAGATCTAAAATTGAACATGCTGAAAGTAAAGTGCAACGCATGAAACAACTATTAGCAGAAAATTTCGTTTCCCGTCAGGCCTATGAAGATGCTTATAGTGAGCTACAACAAGCTCGCTCAGAGCTACAATCAGCTCAAGAAAATATCAAGCAAGCAGAATATGAATACAAGCAAAGCCAAGCTGATTTGAACCGTAGAAAAATTTACAGTCCTTTCAATGGTGTAGTTATACAACAGTACATTCATGCAGGTAGCTTAGTCAGCCCAACCGAGGGTAAAAACCCAATTTTAAAAATTGCTCAAACTGACCAATTTAAAATAAATGCAATTGTGCCTTTAAAGTACTTTAATCAGATTAAAAAGGGTCAAAAAGTAAAAATTGTGCCTGAAAGCCCATTTGATAAGTTTGCTACTAACATTCAACTTGACCATGTTGATCAAGTCATTGATGCAAGCTCTGGTACTTTTAGTACAGGTGCAACTATAAAAAGTAATAGTGTAAAATTTCCAAGTGGTATTCGTTGTAAGATGTATTTATAACTTTGTGCTAACTTTCTTTAAATGTATGAGTATAAAAAGACGTGAAGATCCTTTTATACTCATTCGTTACATTAACTTCCTAAAATATTCTGAATTTCTTGTTCCAATCTTTCATGAAACTGCTCTACCGTCATATCTTTAAAATACCTATTTCTATTTACATAAGGCATAGCTTCGCGAACCAATTGGTCATATAAAGGATCATTCACATATTTTGCCAACACTAAACGAGAGATTGCCCCCAAACCTGTAATATATTCTTTTTCATCACCATGGTTCAGCCATTGATTTAATGTTTCTATATCTTGATGTTTCTTTGCATCATAGATTAAAAAATCATGTACTTGATCTAAAACATGCTTTAATTGACTTGGTTCACTAAAATGGCTTGGCTCACCTGTTGTACCATGAACTTTTGGTAAATATTGTAAGGTGTCATCATTAATTAAATGCTGACGTAATATCCGTATTGCTTTTTCAGGTGTAGTTTGAATGTAGCTTGTTAAGCTCACTTGACAATAAGCTAAAGTATCAGTTTTATTAGTCCCTAATATTATTATCCCTTCATAAATTTGATCATCGAACTCTCTAAAATAATTAGTTATTTGATTAAATTGATTAATTTTTCTCTTTCGTGTAAAACCTAAAGCTGCTTTATTTAACTCTATCCAGTGATCTGCAAATATACTCAATTTTTCTTTAGTTGAAGGTATTGCTTTAAACTGTTCAAGTTCTTCTTTAGTAACAGGCTTTACCGCATCTAGCATTTGTTCAATGCTTTGCTGATCAGGGAATATTTTTTCACGGCTAAAAAATATATATGACCTTGCATCAAAGGCAACCAAGTCATGTTGGCGTAAAGTTTCAACTAAAACTTTATATAAATATTTACTTTTAGCTAATAGGCCTTGTTCAATACAAAATACATTTTCAGAATAATCAAAATAAGCTTTTACTTTTGTGAATAAGCTAATAATTTCTTCATCAAAGTTAACCGCTAGTTCTGGCTGCCCCACAATACTTTCAACTGTCAATAACCATTTTTTTAACTTGTCTGTTAAACCTGTTACTTGTGCATGAGTTGCATAATATTCTGCTTGTTCTAATGTAGTAATTTTCACATCAGGATGATGCTCATTTGCATCCCAAATATAAAATAATGATGACACGCGATTCCCCTTTTTAAATGTAAATTATAGATAGATAAGTAGGGATGAATGAATCATCCCTACTTTTTTAATTAAAACAATTGTTTCCAGTTTTGTTGTGCAGTCTGCTCCAAGGCTTTTAACCATGCGTCAGATTGCTCTTCCTGACCAAGTATAATCAGATCTTCGTCTTCATTTTTTGGCAGAATATTTAAATCTAACTGGGTTGAAAGCAGTGGAATCTGACATGACCAATGCGCTTTAACCTGTAATGGAATAGATTCAACGTGGTTCACCCATGTAGAAACAAAACCATTTACCAATTGCCAAGGGCTTACACATGCTTGTCCACCTATCATTTTCACTACGACTGTTTTTAGAGTACTTGCACTTTGCTGGTTACTTTGCTCAATTGATGTGGCCTTAATCTGAATTGTCATATCCAGATTACGGTCACTTGCAAAATGGATTTGAGTCCAGTCCCATAGTGTTATATCAACTAGTTGTTGAGTTGAACTTACAGTAACGTAATGTGTTCCATCAGTGAGCACCGTACCTTGGTTAAAACCACTAAGCTCTAGCTTCAGTTGCTCTGAACCATCTTGGTCATTACTACGTGCAGCAATTATTGGTAAATAACTGGTTTGCCCAATCATTGCATAAACCAAATTTTCAGTTGAGGTGTAAGTTTCAACTAAGCGAATATTGCTTACAAAAGCAGTTCGACCAAATGTATTACCTTCTAGCTGTAAACGAATTGTACGATTACAACCATTCCCCTCAAAAGACACATGTTGCTCTTGCCAATTTAATACATTTTGACCGCTAGCAGCATCAAATACCGCAATCTGCTGCCCATCAACATAAACTCCGACACGCCCCATATTTGCTGCTTGCCCCAACAGACCAGCTAAATCAAAACTTAAGCTATAAGTTGTACCAGCGACTGTATTTAGTTGACGTTCTATAGCAGTTTGCTGATATAGCGTATCTTTACCATCATTTAAACGAATCCAGACATTTGAGTTTAAACCTTGTAAAGGAATGTTTTGGCCAGAAGTATTTTTGAGTTGGTCACCAGAGTGCCACACCTCAAAGGCATCTAATTTAAACAATTGCTCTTTGTGTGTTGTCCAACTATCCAAGTTCCAACCATAAACAACGGTCGGATTCTTATTTAGGATTGAGTTATACACTCCACGCCATTCTGTATGGAAAACTTCTCGACTCGTTAGAGCATGCTGCGATTGATGAGTTTCTAAATTTGGCGCATCTGCAACTGCTTCTACAAATACAGTAAGCTCCTGAGTAGATGTAGCAATACTTGAATTTGATTGTTCAATACTACTTGCAATGACTTGTAACTTTAACTCTCCACTAAAATCTTTTGGAGGTGTCAATTTCAAGGTATCGAGATTCCAATTGGTAATATCTACTACCGTATGCAGTTCGGTTACTATGAACTCATTTACACCATCATTAAGTTTACTACCTAATGGTAAGCCTGCTAACGCAATTTTCAATTGTTCGGAACCATCGTTATCTGTCAACTTGGCATGAATACTTGAGAGCGCAATTGGCTGATCTTCTTTACCATGGTTTAAAAGCTTAGATTTAGATAAAACAATATTATCAATCATTGCTCCTCGACCACTTGCATGAGTGAGCGGAGCCTCAATGATAATTTGAAGATTTTGTATCTGCCCAGTTCCTATAAAGCTAAACTGAATATTTTGCCAGTTCAGTTGATCATTTGGACTCGTATTGGCATAACTTGCAATACGCTTGCCATCTACATAAATACCAATTTGAGTAAAGCTTTGGCTGAAACCTAAACGTCCTGCATAGTCAAAAGTCAGCGTATATTTTTGACCAAGTACAGTTTGTACTTCACGCTCAATACCTAAAGTTTGTGCGACAAATGCATCAGCGTCATTGAGTTCTAACCAGTTTTGTCCAGCTGCCGTCTTATTCGCATATACAGTAATCATCTGATCAGCTGCATTTTGCATTTGATCGCCATTACTCCATATTTCAAATCCATCACGTCCTGTTTGCGAACGATTAGGAGTTTTAATTAAGCGCCAGCCATCCAAATAACGACGTTCTAAAAGTGTAGATGTTTTATCTTTATTTGGAGCAGCTTCCCAAGTGGTGCGGAACAATTCCTCTTGGTCTGTTTGAGGCTCACCAACAACTAATTCTGGTTTATCAGCAACAGCTTCAATGTCAATAGTCATTACAGTGTTTTGACTTTGTGTTTTTCCATCTAATGCGACATACACAAATTGAGCATAGTGCTGTTTTTTGTTACCCAAACCTTGTGCGAGAGAACCTTGACCACCCGAAACATTAAGCTCCGGTATAAATCTCAATTTTCCTGACTCTATTTCAGACTGAGTAAATACATCATTAACTTGAACGGCAACCCATTGACCTTCTGAAGTTAAGTGCTGTAATTGACCATTGGCTGGCAACTCAGTAATTTTAATAGTTAATGAATCACCATCGACATCACTTACCAAAAAGTCATTCCAGTGTAGTAGCAGAACTTGATCTTCTGAACCATAAATAGTTTTCGGAACTGCTACTGGTGCATCATTTACTGCGTTTACTGTAATAGACACATTCACTACTTGCGAGTTTAATTTGCCATCAGTCACAAAGTAACTAAAGCTATCGGAACCAAAGTAATTTGCGTCTGGCACATATTGGTAATGGCCATTTGCTAACTGCTCTAAACGACCATGTTGTGGTAAGGCGCTGAATTGGGCAGTCAGTTGGTCGCCCTCTGTATCATAAGCACTTGCTAATGGGTCGAAAGCTAAAGTTTGATCTTCATCAGTACTTATAATCTGTTCATGTAACACAGGGGCTGTATTTGATGCCAATACATGAATAGTAAAAGTATAAGGTTGTGAAGAGTCTGCACCATCCGTTAACACAACGCTAAACGTATCATCACCAACAAAAGCTTTATCAACCAAATAAACATAATGCCCTGTTACTGCATCATAATTGATCAAGCCATTTTGTGGCTGCTGGGCAATTTGTATAGTAATCGGGTTGTTCTCAGCATCTTGAACATAAGCATCAAAATCTAATACTAATCGCTCACCTGCCACAATTTCCCATTGCGGTTGTGTATTGAATACTGGCGCATCATTTACTGCGTTAATCTCTAATTGCACTGTAGCAACTTTAGATTGTTGACCATCAACAGTCGTAAAGTAATAGCTAAACTGGTCTTGACCAAAATAATTCGCGTGCGGTACGTAACTGAACTCACCATTGGCAAGTAATACCAATTCACCATGTTGTGGTGCAGTCACTAACATAACGTTTTCAATTGACTTACCAATCAATAAATCATTATTTAATACATTGCCTGTAATAGTTGTATCTTCATCGAACTGGTAGTGATCATTCACTGCTAATGGTTCAGCGACTAAACGGATATTGTTGAGTGTGACAGAACTATCTGCTGCACCAAAACCAAGTAAGTCAAAGGATAATAAAACATCTCTACCCACTAGTGCTTGGTCTAAGTTAATAAAGAAAGTTTGACTACCATCACTATTGATTACTCTCTCAATTCCTTGTGCCAAATAGTTTTGACCATTTGCCTGTAGATTAAACAAGGCATCGGTATTGTTCAGGTCACTCACCTTAAACAATGCTTCGCCAGTATGAGCATCTAACAATGCCACCTCAAAAGCATCATCTGGACTATTGTTATAGTCTGTTAAATGTTGATCTTTTACAGTGAATGTTAATACCTTATCTTGTGTACCAAGTTTAAAGGCTTGTGAAAGATTGGTGTGTTGTTGCTGAGTTTCATTTAAAACAATATCTTCTTGATTTTGTTTTATTTCTCCAAAAGTTGTCCAGCTTGATAATCCAGTATTGGTATTTTGGAACATCTGCTGAATCTGTAAATTTTGACTATTCCATAAAGGTGCCATTTTAGGGTTAATACTCAATGCACCCACTACAAAATAATGGGTTGATCCATTATCTTCTTGTTGAGTATTTGATGGTTTTTGCGCTTGCCAACCTTGTAAGTTTTGCTGGGTTGGTAATAAACGTATACCTTGTTGAATAAACCCACCCATTAAATCTTGACTAATAAATGTATCAGTCAAACCAATTGTATGACCCAACTCATGAATAAGTACCGTAAGTAAATCAATTTGAGTCGATATCTGACTGTTTGAAGCCACTCCATAATTTTGGGGGGAATTCATTGTAAACTCAGTATGTTCAAATGGAGATTCGTCTATAAACCAACCATAACCTGCTGCATTTGGTGATAAAACAATGTGATTACCGTTTTCTACATAAGCAATTGTTCCATTAATATTAATATCTTGAATAGATAGGCTAACCTGATCAAATAATGCGGCATCTACACCTAAATTAATCCAATATTGCTGAGCCGACTTCAACAAATGCTCTATTGACACACGATTAAGCTGATACTGTTGTTCCACTACACTTGAAAGAAGTATCTGCATAGCCTGATCTTGATTTTTAGCTCGCTTCACTGTCCCATCTGCAAATTGAGTGTAGTTACTACTATTTACAATATAATATTTATCATATGGAGTCGCTTTTTTAATGTTTTGCTCAGCCGTATCAGAATAAGTAGTTTTTTCATAAAAACGTAAATACAGTTCTAGACTTTGGTTTACACCAACAGAACCACTATTTTTTTGGATATTACCTTGTTTTTTAAGATAATAGCCTCCATCATCTCCCTCAACAAGGATATTAATACCACTATCTTCTTCAATGGTTTTTAATTTTTTAATTAAATCATCATTAAATATTCGAATAACAATTTCTTCATTTTCATCATCCTGTTTTAAAATATCTCGATAAAGATATTTTTGATTTGGTTGATAACCAATTGAATTTTTGATTTCTTCATACAGATTATCTAAGAGCTGGGCATTTAAACTATTTATGCCATCTTTAAATATATCTTCCATATATTGTTGTAATGAAGACTTTGCTTCAACAATTTGCAAAGCCATATTTTTAGCATCAAAGTAAAGTCCATCAAAATAGCCACGAACTGATTGTTCATACGCGCCTGTTTTCGAATCTATAAACTTATATACTTTTGGTACATAAATATCTTTACCGTCTGCATCTTTTGACTTGACATATAGCTGGTAATTGACCTGTCCAAAATACTCATCACTAGAAAGATCATGCGTTTCTTGTATATGCTTTTGTACAGCTTCCTCATGTAGGCTGCCCATCCATTTAGGCTCACCATGAGGAGAGGTTTCATCATTTAAATAGCGATGTAATGTTGTGCCATCATCAAACTCCACAGCTAACTGTTCTGCCAGCAGTTCATCGCTAGCACGCTTTGCAGTCTCATGCTCATCATAACGTTCGTCTGTCAATATTAGTTTTAATGCAGCAGCATTTGACTTCAACTTACTGGCTTTCATATATAATTGACTTATTTCCGTAAGCTCGTGCTGAATTACAGAAGCAAATAAATTTTTATCTCTTAAAGCCTTAAGATTTAAGTCAATTTCAATTGTATCTCTCCACATTGCATCAAATACAACTTCGTTATTTTCAGCTCTCACATTAATTGTGAAACCGGCCATAATTTTATTTTTATTTTCTAAAGCACTCGTATCATAGGTGTAGTTGTACTGATATTTTTCTCCCTTTAAATCTTTCTTACTAATGTAATGATCAAATAAGTAACTTAAATTCCTAGTATTGATCTGAATCGTTTTCCATAGCACTTTAGATGATGTAACAACATTACTCTCTACCACTAAACCTTCATTTTTGCTACCTGTTGGACTCATAGGTAAATATAGTTCTATGGCAATTTGAGCAAATCCTTTACTATCACTAGTTTTTTGTCCAGTTGTCGATAATGTTACAACTTTCGCTTCAACGAGATTACTCCAACCTGCAAATAAAATTTTGCGGCTGATTAAATCTTCTAAATACTCCTTCAATAAACTCGCTTGCGTTGCAGAATCATATTTAATGCCATCGCTGTTCTCTATCAGATCTTTAAATATATTGTAAGTCTTGTCAGTTAGAATGGAATTACCACCAACAAAATATGAATCTGTATTTTTACGCTTTTGCTCTTTTTTCTCCGAACCACTTGAAGTACCTGAACCAGGATTAGTCACACCACTTGATTGAGAAATTATTGAAGATACAGATGCAATAGCTGCTGTAGTCGCTGCAACTTGTTTAATCGTCTTCGCATTCTTTGCAATCGCATCTCTAATAGCAGTAGCAACACTCTTTTGTATTTTTACAATCTGATTTTGCTCTTTAATGATACTTGAAACATTTTTACTTGCTACAGATGCAGCTGTTGCAGCTAAATTTTTAGATCGCTGTAGACTCTGCTTAAGGAGTTGAGGACTAACCTCTTTTGCGATTTGAGCAGCGGTACGGAATGAACTTCTGACAACATTAGTCGCCACCACAGTTTCTGCTTTCGAAGCCATATATATAGTATTTGGTGGAGCACCTTTAGTTAAACTTAAGATCACAACCAAAGCCTGCCCAGCTCCTTTTAATGACATCGCATTATCAGTGAGTTGGATTTCTACATCTTCACCGTTTAATAAACCATTTAAAGATTCTAAATTAATTGAGTCGTTTAATGCCTCAATTGAAATTGTTGGAGTTGGAAAAACAATATTTAATTGATCCAACATCCATTTCATATCTTTATTTAATAGATGCTCCCCTAAAATTGAAAGTCTGAGCGTAACTTCAATCTCTTGAATTGACATATTAATAAGCTGGCTGAATACACCAAATAACTCGGTATCAGCTGTAGTTAAAGCAAATTCAGCACTTTTAGCATCAGCAAATGTTGATAAGAATAGCTGCTTAGCAATATCTACTTTTTCTAATTCTGGAGTCGCAGAGCCATACAAGTTCTTTACAAGCTCAGCTTGAACCATAGATGAAATATATAGATTTTTTGCATATTCTCTAACTAGAGAATTTCCTACTGAACCCATAGATTTAATGTCAAGACCACTATAATCAGGTTTTTCTGAAGAAGGTGTAGGTGCAGTTGGTTGATCATCCTTATCTGATTCAGAATGTAGATAACTATCTAAATCAAATATAGAACTATGCTCATGTGAATAACTTTGAATAGTTTTCACAGAGTTATAGAAAACATTAGTTCCTGTTAAATCATCAAATCGAGAAGGTAAAGCCGCATCAATTGGCTTTTGAGTATCCACCTTCCCAGCTTTAATAAACCTATCAGCAGAATCTAATAAGTCTTGAACATTCCAGACAAAAACACTTCTAAACATCCTTGAATAATAGCTATCATCAGGGCCTCCCATTTCATCCATCCAGACACTAGCTTGTAATAAACCATTGTCAGTAATCGTCAATGTCTCTATAGATGCACCTATAATAGGTATTGTTGAACCAATAAACATTGGTTCGCCATAATAACCAAACGGGTCTTGGATAATACCAATTTTCCCACCTATTCTTTTATTGACTCCCCATAAGCCTTCTTCTGTTACAGATGGATCATTAAACCAAAAATTATAATCAGCAACTAATGCATAAAGCATATTATTGTAATTAACTAAAACCACATCAGAAGAATTTTGTATTTCCTGACGATTAGTCCTAGCTCTTGGATTAAAATCCGCCATTTTATAGGTTGGTTTTAATTTTATTTGTTTATGAATAGATGTTTGTGTGAAATTACCTTTACTATCTAATCCAACTTTAATTGTACTTACACCGCGATTAACGTCTTTTAAACTCGTCATTATAAATTCACCAGCATATAACCCTTCGGAAATACGTACTGGAGACTGTCCTATAATGCCTAAGTCATTTGAATTAATAATATCTATTGCATTTTCTTCTATAAACTCACCTTGATAGTTGAGTTTATTTAAGTCAATTATATAAACATTGCCTACTGGATCTTTTGTTTTATATACAGCGCCACCTATACCACCCAAAAGTCTATACTCTGAAACTGATGCAATAACAGCTAAATATCGTCCTTGGCTTATAGCCATATCACCAAAACCTACTGCATTAGAAGTTTTAATATCTAGAGTTTGCTGCACTTTAAGGAACTCTGACGATAACTCATCAACATTAATGCGAACAAGAGATGACGGACCAAAACTACTTACATATAACCATCCATCATTATATAAAAGTGCCGAAATATGATCACCAGAACTTTTAACCTCTATTGAGTCTATGATCTTATAAGAGATCATATCTAACACATAAATTGTGTTTCTCCCCGCAATAAATGCTAAGGTTCCTTGTTCATTGTATGTAATTGGATCAGTTTTATTTGATGGCAAATATAAGAATAATCCATTACCTTTTTCATCAGCATTAACAGTACGCTTAACTCCAAAATCTGAAGTTTGCTTACCTTGCTCTGTAATAATAATTTCTTTATTACTCAATGCTATTGAAACTTTTGGTGCTTGAACTTTTAAACTTACAAAATCTGAGTACTCAGAATAATCACTCGCTATTCGAATACCATTATCTGTGTAAGTATATAATTTCTTCTCGAGGTAAATATTATGTAAACCTAGAGCAATACCATCATCTATTACAATTGAATACGTATTTCCACTTTTCCAATTAGCTTTATAAGACTTCCATATGAGCCCATGTTCTGCTTTATCACGTGGATGGTCAAGTTGATCACCTTGTGGGACCAGCCATATATTTAGATCAAATGCATTAGATACATTTTGTACATCAACAGTTAACTCATTTGTATTTGCATTAAATGAATATCCAGAAATACTTGGTTCCTCTACATTATTATTTTTTGGAACTTCAATTTTATTAATGGTTATTCCACCATCATCTTTATTTACTGGCACTTCTTTGCTATAGCTACCTGCAAGCGTATAAGTCACGACAGAGAAACTGTCATAAAGTGTGAAAGCCGAGTCTATCGCTAAACCTATCAAACCACCACGACCAACGCTCATCACAGCATTAGCTGCCATACTATATATGAAGGAATAATCAGTAGATGACTGAACAATTGTCATTGCTCCAGTCTTTTTATCCACATTTTTTATCCGTGTTGTAATAACCACTGTTCCTGAAACTGTCACTCCTCCAAATGGTGGACTTGCTGTTCTTGCCATCCCATTCGCATCAACAAATCCATTATCCAGTAACCACCATGTTTCACGTTCAACGCCATTGGCATCAGTAAATATACCTTTCCTCCAAAACAATACCTCTGTTCCTTCATTCAGCTGTTCTGTATTTCCTGTTTGAGGATCAATATAAGAATCACCAACTTTGATTCCGAGCTGTAATGGTTTAGTTGCGGTTTCACCAGATAAATCAATTGCGAAGGCACCTAAACCAGCTAAATATTCTTTGGCTGGCAATGGAATACCAACGCTATCTAAAGCAACTTTTTCGATTGATACGGCTGTACCATCAGGTAAGGAGCCTGAGGCAACCATAAGAATATTCCCCGAAGAATCAGATGTAATTCCTCCCTCTTTATTTGATACTTTAATTGTACCCAAGAGTTCTTGCTGAACATTAAGTACAATTTCTGTCTGCATGTTTTGATAAATAATCGTGATTTTTGCTTTTCCAAGTACTTTAGGAATCACTAAACCGTCTGCTGTAATATCTGCAATATTACTATCGCTAATATAGTATTTAATCCCTGTAGTTGCTTGAGAAATATAATTACCATCAGCATCATGAACTTTGAGCTGTCTTGTAGCAGAAAGAGGTAAATTTACTGCTCTTGGATAAACATCTACTTCAAAACCATCTTGGTCAGCATAAGGAGTATAAATACTGTGATCAACAGAGATGACATTCACCCCCTCAATACCTCTAGCAGACACATGGACTGTAGCAATACCCGACTTTTTCGTTGTGATATTACCTTTAGCATCTATCGTAAGCACATCAGGGTTATCACTTACAAACTGTAAATAATCAGCAGTTAAAGTAACGTCATCTTCATCTGCAAAATCACCTGTTACATGCAAGCCTGCACTATTGCCCAAAGCGACAGCAGCTAAACGCTCAATATGAATTAAGACAAGTTTTGCATCACTGACATATATTTTCAGTTCAATTGGCTGTCCTTTGCTATATCCATCATCGGCTTGCAAAGTTACCGTTGCGTAACCTGAGAAACCTACTTCAGGTTTAAAACTTAAATTTTTACCATTAGATGAAAGCTGAGCAACACCATGAGTACTGCTTAAGATATTCCAATAAACTGCATCACCTTCGCGATCAACTGCGATCTGGTCTAATTGACCAGTTACAGATAAATCACGATGTGTTTTTAAAGCTTGTGTCCCTTGTGCTACAACGTTGACAGGTGCCTTATTTGATTTCCAACCATAGTTTGCATACAAGATTTGCAGATCAGTATTATTAATAAGACCATCACCATTTAGGTCAAACTGATTTTGTCCTTCTTGTGCTTGTTGCAACAAGGCACTATCTAAACCATCAACATTACCATCATGGTTAAGATCCCCAACAATAGACAGTCGGACGGCGACTGCACCAACTCCACTTATAGCTAATTGCTTAAAGCCTGCTGACGTAATACGTACTAAGGTAACTGTATGCTCACCATGTCGTTGTTGTGACACAATAGTTGCATCGGCAACATTAATATTTTGAACATTACCTTGAGTTTCAATTGCAACTAAAACAGCTCCTGTTGCACCCATCGCTTTAATGGTTGATGCCAGTTCTGATTCACGAATAGCAAAATCAAAATATTGAGTTTGATTATTTAGATCGCCTTGCCATTGTGATGCAGAATGATTTTGATTCAACCAATCAACACTTGCACCTAAATAAGCTATCGCTTTTTCTAGATGGACTTCTCCTGTTGAAGTGTAACTATAGCGTTGAACTACTTCTCCAGTGATTAGGTTCCGCACTAACTCAAGTTGGTTGGCACTATTGTATTTATACAACAAGCTGATCGGTTCACCTTGACTACCTTGCCCAAGAATCTGACTAATACGGTCTTGGCTATCACGTTTAAACTCAATACTTTGAGAGGTTTTTCCATTTACCAACACAATATTATTTTGACTAACAAGCCATTGCTCGCCTGTATTAAAGTGGATAGAAAGCACTTTGCCTGCTTGGTCTAGTAAATAACGTGTACCATCTGGTGCAGTCAGATTGAAATAACTCGGAACCCAAGCCAGACCTGTACTTTCGTTATATAAACTCTGACCTTGTTGAATCAAGTTATCGATATGAAGATCGGCCGAGCTATGTGCAGTTAAACTCCAACCTTGAGCATTACTAAACTGTGGTGTGAATTGATGAATACCCGTATTTTCGCTAGTCACATTTTGCGTCTGCAAATTCAGCGTAAAATTCAAATATTGAGTTTGTATTGCAGCTACACCTGCTAAACCTTGTGGGATTTGCAACCAGACTTTTGCTCCAGTTTGCCAAGCAGCAACAGTACCAATACTGTTATTTAAACGTTGGTTATGAGTCAGTTGGGTATCAAATAGTCCAGTTGTCCAGTTGGCGAAATCGCCATGGCTATCTGTCGTAATTGAGCGAACCACATCAATTGTTTGCGAACCAATTTGTAAGCTAGCATCTACATGTGTTGCTTGGTTCAGTTGTTTTGTACTGCTATTGATCTCAATATTGGCATATAGTTCTTCAACTCGACCAACTAAATCCCAAGCAGTTAAACGTAATTGATATGCCCCATTTACAAACAATGCTGGATCAATTGTAAAAATATCTAGCGTTTGATTGCTATAACTTGCTTTCAACGACACATCTTGCAATGTATGCCATTGCAATAGTCCTGTCGTATTATGGGCAATTTCTAATTTATAGCCCATAAGCTGCTGCTCTTTAATTGATGCAGTCAGGTCAGTAATGTTTTGTACCACAATAGGTGCCGTCGTAATTGCTGCACCTTTAAGTTGTCCTTGCCATGCTAAAACTGGTGCCAAATTATCTTGCGGATCTTTAACACGAATTGTTTGAACTTGTTGCTGACTAAAACCATCAATATCTATAGCAGTTGCACGAATTTCTATAAGTCCTGGCTGTTGCCCAGTCAGTTTAATTCGCCCAGTAGAATCCAAACTTGCAACTTGCCATTGATCAGTTCCTAACGCGCTGCCTCGAACTTCAACCATAGTATTAGCAATAATACTAAAGCTATCTGCTCGTACCGTCGCTGTTACAATTTGTCCCGCAACCACTGGAATTGCTGGCGTAGTTTCAATATGTAAAGCAGGTTCATAAGCATTACGGTCTGCAACTACATTAAAGGTAATAGCTTGACGAACTGTATCATAGCCATCTGAAACCCTAACATATGTGACAAACTTCCCAATTTGTCCTGCATTTGGTGTCCATGATAGGCGTCCTGTAACAGCATCGTAGCTTGCGCCTTGTGGCAATTGGTCAAAGCTTACAATCAAACCTTGAGTCTGCGTTTGCCCATCAATATCAGATACATAAATATTTCTATTATTGTTTAAGCTATTTTGAGCCGACTTCACAACGTCAAGTTGGAACTGTTGGCCTACCACTAAAGTACGGTTACTACTTTGAATTTTTGGTGTCTTATTCACATCAAGAACACGAACCTGTACAGTTTTGAGAACTGATGTTTGTCCATCAGTCACCATAAAGGTCAAGTCAAAGGCCTTCTGATCACCAAACTGGTTATCGACAATATTATTCGCTGGCGTCCACTCAACGTAGCCTGTCGTTGCATCAACATAGATATCTGCTGGCGTATTAGCATCATGTACTAATTGGTAGCGCAGAGCATCATTGTCACCATCTTGGGCCAATAAATTAAATGAAAGAGTTTCACCTTCATAAACCAGTTGTAATGGCAGGCTTGTAAATACAGGTTGTTGATTAACATTTGCAACCTGTATTTGGATATTGCGATTAAGTTTGGCACTACCATCGGTTACAGTTACGGTAAAGTTGTAGTTACCTAACTGACTGCTTCCCAAGCTGCTTTGTGCAGCAAACATAGATGGCAACCACTTCAATACAAGCTGGCTTTGTCCATTGCCTAATGCTTGAGTGGTGATATTGACACCTTTTGGTAAAGCACTAAAGGACCAGTAGAGTTGATCTAGATCAGCATCCTTAACCGTCATAGTCCATGTAAGCGGCTGTCCTTCTTGTGCTTGAAGAATAACTTGATCTGCTTGTTGTACAACACTTCCACCTTGTTGTACCTGCACATCGAGTAATTCTGGTGCAAGATTGGTTGCACGTACCACTATGCGAATATCTTGTGCAACTACATTTGGTACAGCGACAAAACCTTCTGGAACTGGATAACCTAAATCTTTTGGCGGTAAGCCCTGATCTGATACCTGAACACTTAAATCGTATTGACCTACTTGATTTGCCGTTGGTGTCCAAACAATTTCTGCATAACCATATTTCGCACTTTGAACAAGTTGTGCACCCGCAGGTAAACCCTGCACGATATAATTTAACGTGTCCTGATCTAAATCGGCTACAGTAATTGGTACACGTATTTGTTGCCCAACTACGGCGACGTTTCGTGTAGGCACACTGAGGTTAGGTGCTTCACTATAGCTTCTAACTGTAACGATAAAACTCTTACGCTCTACCTGTACTTGATTAATATCACCATCACCATTATCTCTTGCTGTCACGGTAATCGTGTAATCACCTCGGTGACTTGCTTGCGGAGCAAAACGGATTACTCCCTTAACATTACTACCCGACTGGCTTTGAGTATATGTAGCAAAGTTTGGTAAGCCTTCAATTTGTAATTCAATCGGATTACCATCTTTATCTGTTGCTGTAATTGGAATTTCAATCACAGCCCCCTTATCAACAATCACACTTTGAACATCACCAATTTCAGGTGTACGGTTCGCATTAAGTACGTTAATCGTAAAAGTACGTTCTGTAGAAAGTGGTTGACCAGTACCGTTACCATCATCAGTTGCGACTACTTTAATCTTGTAAATGCCTGATTGCTGGTAATTTGGATTCCACTCAATTTCTAGTGTTTCAGGGTCAAATGTCGCCCCTTCTGGTAAACCTGTTACCTCATAACTTACAGAAGCTGGAACATCAGACATTTGAACTGCTTTACTTTGCGGATGCGATTTAAAAGCAGGTTCAAATCCTGGATTATCTGGATCAAAAGCAAATATATTTAAACGAACACTTGCACCTTCGAGCACAGTCCATGTTGGATTAGATTCAAATTGAGGCGTAGCATTAACATTGTCGACTACCAAAGATAGTGTTTGCGTTGCAACTGTGCGAACAGGAATACCGCCATTAGTTGGGGTATATGTTGCCACTAAGCGAATTGGGATATCATAACTACCCGCCTGTGCATAACCCGGAGTCCATTCCAACCAACCGGTATCTTTATTTAAGACCGCACCATTTGGTAACCACTCAGCGCTATAGTTCAGTTTAATATCCTGACCAGCATACTGCATTAGTCCATGTGGTAAGCTTCCTGCTAACTGCAAATTAAAACGCTCACCTTCACGCAATTGCTGTGCTGCCACTGGCAATAACACAGGTTTTTCATAACCTTGTTTTACCGTAATATTAAACTGATAACGGCTTTCGTGTTTTCCATCAGATACAACTAACTCGATATTTTCATATTTACCGGCCTGATCATAAGCAGGTGTCCAAGTCAACATACCTGTAGTCACATCAAACTCAGCTCCAGCAGGTAAATTACGTACCACCATACTGATACGATCACCATCTTCATCTGCAGCCAATAACTGTTGACTGAGACTTTGTCCTTCAGTTAAGTCAATATCTCGTATGGTAGTAATAACTGGCACATGATTCGCGCCATCAACTTGAATTTTAAGTCGTTTAAGTGCAAAACCTCCGCGACTATCAACGACTTTGACCAGAATTTCGCTATCTACGCGATCTTGAGCCGTTGGTGTCCAATGCAAGTGCGCATGTGATTGATAACCTTGATCAGAAGCTTGCCCTGTAGTCCCAGCATCGATACTGACACCTTTAGGTGCTTCTACGATACTCCAGTAGAACTGTTTACCATCCTGATCAATGGCTGTTAAATCTAAATTCCAGCTCTCATTTACTTTGGCCTTGAGTTTAGTTTCATCATAACTAATTACAGGTGGCTGATTGTCATAAGGAAGTGCATAAATTTGGTGTGTCAGATCAAATTTTAATAAGCGAGCTGCATTATTAGATAATGCTAAATCTTCAGGTTTAACTACAGATACAGTAATGCCTGTGAGTTTCTCTCCAACTTTTAGAGATCCACCATGAGCCTGTAAATAGCTGCTGACGTCGAGTAACCATAATTCATTTTGGATGCCTTGCCCTTGCGTTGCCGAAACAACCCCACCATTAAAATAATGCCCTGGATCGAGTAATAACAGCAATGGACCTTGAATATTATCCTGACCGATATTAGTGATTTTTACATCATAACTCACTGTACCATTTAAGCGGTCTGCACGAGTTTTATCAAACTCAATGCTAACGAAAGCACTGTAATCGGTCACGGTAGTGAAAGCTGCGGTGTACACTCCCTCTAGGCGAGTTTGTTTTGCACTTTGCACATTGGATGACACTTCAAGACGCCATTGTCCAGCTGCAATATTTGGCAAAGTTAAAATGACACTATTGGTTGCGTTA
Organism: Acinetobacter sp. IRS14; assembly: GCF_034650275.1. NCBI lineage: Bacteria > Pseudomonadati > Pseudomonadota > Gammaproteobacteria > Moraxellales > Moraxellaceae > Acinetobacter > Acinetobacter sp. IRS14. The sequence goes on along the minus strand of NZ_JAOVFN010000013.1, from coordinate 43,512 downwards.
TCCCATCGCACAGACTCAGGAGACAAGACTTGATTAACATTTTTGCCCATCCCAACAAATCTGTAATTTGTTGGATTTAAAACACTCGCAATATCCGTACTATCATTTCCATTATTTCCTAACCACATTGCTTGATCGAAAGTAATAGTTGCATTAGCGAGTGGTAGTGGAATATATGCCCCATCCTGAATTGAACTTGCAGTAATGGTTGGTGCTTTAAGTAAGGCAATTTCATCAATGCGATTGGTTTGAGCAACTAAAATACGTTGGTCATGAGTAATCAGAATTGATTCACCACGAGAACCACCTTGAGCCAATTGAACCGCTTGACGTTTTGCCAAGCTAATCATCCAAACGGCGGCATTATCCAGTTTTGGCAACGACTTACTACTATTGCTTAATTGTTGGCTATTATTTGCAGAAGCAAATAACAAACCTTCAAATGCAGTGCCCTTTTGACCAAAGACTAAGCTATCAATTAATCCATTTAACGTATATTCAACTTCAGCACGACCTTTCGTTTTCCCAGTTAATGGCAAACTAATAATATCGGTTTTAGCTAAATGAGACAGAACATTGGCACTCGTCCAACGTACAGCCCATAAACGTCCATCTGGTGCAAAACTTAGATCTGAGACTAATGCATTAGAGAAGTGCGTCCATTGCTGTCCTTTTGGCGCATTAGCGTCAAAAATCTCAATACCATTTCCTGACGAAACATAAATACGATCAGTTTCAGGCTCAATTGTTAACGCATGTGTTAAAGGTTCATTAGCAGGACCTTTAATACGTTCAATAATCTGACCAGTTGAATAATCCAATAACCACAACTCTTGACCAGTTAATACCCATAGTTGGCCCTTAGAATCTAAGGCCATATCCATAATCGGCTGTTCAAAAGTATAGAGAGGTTTTTGTTGGGTTCCTCCATGCTCCCCATAAATAAACAGCTGATTACGATATTGCCCAGCACTGACTAAAATACGATGGTCAGGCAACTCAACCATGGCGAGTGCGCCTACTTCACCTTGGCTAGCATTAAAACCACTAGCAAATGCATTTAAAGTAAATGGAGATAAAACTGTATTTAAATCGGTGTTTTGATTTTTATCAGTTTGGCCCACTAAACCTTTTTGAGCCTCTGCAAAAATAGTGTTATTTAAATAACTACGATCTTGCGTTGCTTGAGGGATTTGAGCAGTTTGTTGTAATGCCTCATTACTACCAATTTGAGTTAGTAGTTGTTGACGTGAACCATCATCTGGAATTACTGCATTAGATACTTTAGCAATTTCCTGATTACCAGCCACATCTGTAGCAACTGCTAAAAATTCGTATTGGGTACCTGTTTGCCCTACAAATAGTAGCTCACCATTGGCTTGTGTCAGTTGCTTCTGCCAAATTTTAAAGTCCCTGCCATTTTCTGCAACATACAAGGTGACATGTTTAATGCCGCTTACATCATCTTGTGCAGACCATTTGACTTTGTAATGTACTTGATTTTCAACGGTACTTTGCTCAGATACAACCTGTACTGTAGAAACAGGACGTTGATTATCTAAAATATACGTTGAACTTTGGCTATCAACAGGTGGTGTATTATTTAGATATATACGAACTTGCGTGATAATTTCTTCATTAGATTTTGCTGTCTCCGCTGCTTGAATGGTATAACCAACAAAACCTTTGTTATTTTCACTCAATTTTAATAAACGATGTAAATTTTGAGTTGAGACTTCACCTGTATTTGGATCAATCGCTTGAATCAACCATGTAACAATATGGCTTGCAGTATCAACACCTGCACTGACTCGTAAAATAAAGCCCAAACTACCTGTAAAATCAAAGTCGCTGCTAAAACTACTACGGTTTTCTGGAACATGAATATTAATATCACCAATTTTCATATCCGTTAAACGTAGGCTATATGGATCTAGCCGCTCATCAATTGCTGTAACTAAACGGATTTCATGAAGTGACTGCTCTGTAGTATTTTGGAAATTCAGTTTAAATGGTAACGCCGTCTCGCTCGGGACATAGCTCTTACCATCAGTATGTGGCATTACTGATGGACCTTGTACATGTACTATATCTGTATTTACAGAAGCCATTTGCTGAAGATACTGACTCAAAGCAAGTGCTTGGGCGCCTATTGGGCGAAACTCACTATCCAATAAGCCTAAATGACGTAAATACTCTAATTGAGACCTATCCCCAGCAAAAATATTAAAATTGATAAAATGTTTATTGCTCTCATTATTTAAAATAAGATCTTCTTGAGTAATATTTTTAGGAACTGGGCTTAATACAACATTTCCTTCATCATCTATACGATATTCGGTATATTCAATTTGAGCTTTCGAAGCTTCTGGATCACCTGTTCGTTTAGAAGTATCACCATACCACTTTTGCATTTGTTCAAAGAAAGCCAATACGCTTGCTTTCGTTTGGAAATTTTCACCAGCTTTAGATAATAAAATGCCTGTTGCTAAATTTGCAGTAAGACTAAGGACTTGAATACTTTCTTTAACAGCTGGTGCCTGATTTTCAGGTCGTAATAATCCTGCATCCTCTAAAGCAGCTAACCAACCCTGTGTCCATTGAGCTTCATCTGCTGCTAATACTTTCAGACTTGTACTAGCAGAAGTATCTTTCAAAATTGCATCACGCATTTTCAACGCATGTTTGATTTGATCTTGAATAAATTCATTGCGGGTAATCGGAGTTGCCGCTGCAGCAATATTGAAGCGGAAATCTAATGCTAAAGTTTCTTTTTTAGTTAAGCGTTCCTTTGGATCTAAGAAGCGTGCTGTAAGTCCACGTTGAATATTATCTAGATCTGAAACTCCTCGATCTAATAGACCTTGTAATTTCCACTCTGGATGTATGATATAGAGTTGCTCACGTAACCCTTCAAAATCCATTTTCATCCATTCGGCTAAACCTGGATAAGTTTTAATATTAAAGGTAAATCCAGTATATCCAGCAGCATTAACATCAAAAGCATAGCCAGGTGCTAAGTTAATTCCAGAAGTATTTAATGTTCCATCTAGGCTTGCCCAAGGAATTTGATTAATTTTACTTTTATCTGTTGGAGTAACACCGTATTGCTGAGTATTTGCCTGATCACCAACGACTATACCTGACGGCTGTCCCCCTACATTTGAACCAAAAATTAAGAAAGGTAGATTTAGCCCTTCAATGAGTGATTCGTTATAACCCATCTCCACAGCACCAATATCTAGACGGACATATGGTGTATCAACATTGGTTAAACTTTGAAGTGAAACGCTATAAATACCTGTTTCACCTGGGGCGATTTGGCTTAAGCCACCTAAACCAATAGTGACATCTGGTTCAATCGCACGTTCAACTAAATAGTGATATGGCTCAACAACTCGGTCACCATTTGGATTAGTCACTATAATGTCATAGAGACCATGTGGTACTTGGCGCAAATCAAATATTGCACGAATATGTGTAGCATCTAAAACTTGCCAACGTTCTGGTTCAACTTCGTAAACGCCAGGACGGCTTAGCTTGACTAAAGCGCCAGCTGCAAATTGAGCACCATAAATATCCATGGTTACCCAACGATAGTCATCTGTACCTGTACCACCCTGATCTGGCGTCACTTTAGTAATAGAGAGTGGTAAAGTTTCCGCAAGAATTGTTGCAGCAGTGCCTTTAGGAGAATTGCTCGCTTTTACAAGAATATAATAAGTCCCCGCCTGTGTAGTTGGAATCATCAATTCCTGATCAGAAGAGTTAGGCACGCTATAAGCATAATCATATTGCCCTGCACTAGGTACGGCTTTGTAACGGATATACAGTTCCGTAGAGCCTTTCAATGCACTAGAGTCTAGACGAACACGAAGCGTTTCACCCTCTCCAACCTGAAGTTTATAAAGGTATTTATCGCCACTACTTAATTGCAAGTCAGTGCTGGTATTCAACAATAAGTTAGGAACCGTTACGCTAAAAGTAGTGGCTGAAGCTGTTTCGTTATTCGCTTCAGCAGGAGCAATGTTCAAACCGGTTTCGGTATAAACAATATCGCCTTCATATACTTCGTTATAAATATCTGAGCGAACAACAATGTACCATTGCCCATCCTGAATCATTGGTAAAAGTGCATCAACAAATCCAGTATATTGTTGATGAGCATCTAAACCACCTTGACGTGTAAATCTTCCCAACAAAATATCCTGGTTATCCCAGCTATTATTTCTAGACAGATATACCGCATCTGACCACTGACCATGAGCTTGGTAATCAGCTACATTTTTTACAGTGTATTCAATACGAACTTTTTCACCTGTTTTTACTTGTTTAGGCAATAAAACATCAGTGACCTGTAAATCAACTGGATCAGGTTGAATAATTAATAATGGTTGTTCAGATGTAAGCGTATTATTTAAATCATTTTCAAACTCTAAAACCTTACCTGTTGCACCATCTCTATAATAGGCTGGATCTGTTACTACAAAGACATAATATGTCCCTTTGAGTTCTGTAGGAATTTGCGCTTGAATAGAGGCTGAATATTCGGCATTTGTAGCCAATCCACCACTATGATCAACGAAACCTAAAAGTTTATCTTTGTTTAAATCTAGCACTCGGTCAGTAGATAAATAAATAAGATCAGTCCAAGCACCTTGATCCGAAGGTGTTTGTCCTCCAAGATTTTTGACTTTATATGTAATATCAATTTTTTGCCCTGAAATGACACTGGTTGGGCTAGTAACTTTTACAACTTGTAAATCAGGTGGACTAACATAATTAATTGTTAAAACAATTGATTTTTCATTATTCGCTTCGTCTTTAAACTCTAAAACAGCACCTTGATCATAATTAAATATCTTATCAAGTGTATCTAAAGATTTTCGAATACTTGAAGATACCTCTTTTCCACGAACATAGTTAGTATCTGCTTTGACAATAATATTAAAGTCTCCACCGATTGCCGATGGTATAGTAAAGGTAGCCGTTTGAGTATAGCTCTCACCAATTTTCAGAACATCTACTTTACCTTCCGCATTTCGAATAAGTGTTTGCTTAACTTTTAGGTTAACTTCAAATTCATTACCCCGATCAAATAATGGATAATCTGATCTATCAATAGTTTTATCATTTGATAGATAAATACCATCAAACCAAGACGATACACGTGTATCTCGACTACCTTCATTTTTAACTGTCCAACTGACTGTAACAGTATCCCCAGCATTTGGATTCGGATTAGAAATCTGAATATCTTTAATAACCAGATCGGGCTCACGGTAAATAATATTTAATGAAGTTGCAGAAAGGTTATTCTGAATACTATTCTTCTCAAATACAGTTCCTTGATAAAACTCTAAAATAGCATCATTATGAAAACCATTTAGAGCATCTCTTTCAAAATAAGGTTTAGCATCCAAATCTAATTTAGCGTCACTCACTACAAAAATATAATATTGTCCATCGTAGCCGACCGGTAGCTTAAATTGGCCAGTTGCAGTATAACGCTCTCCAGTCTTCAAACCTTGTGCATTAGAATGCTGCACAGCACCTATTAGCTTTGAATACTCCGGCATATATTCCGGATATGCACTGATAACAATATAATCATTCCAAGACCTTGTACCTGCCCAAACATCTGCGCCCTTATTTTCTACAGTCCAAGTAACATTAACAGCTTCGCCTGAAAATACTTGTTGATCGACCACAACTTGAGTAACAGCCAAATCTGAAGCTGATGCTGTTACCTGAGAAGCAACAGCAAACGTATTATTCTGTTTGTTCTTTTCTATTTTTGATTTGCCATTCGAGTCTTTTAAATCAGTTACATTGGTTTGTACAACTAACTGAAGACCAGTCACCGATGGCGCCAATAAAGGAATCGTCTGCTCAACAGTGTAAGTTTCCTTGTAACCTAATTTTCTCTTTTGAGAAAACTCACCTAACTTCCATTTTATGGTTGCTTTAGATAAGTCAGCTTGGTCAGCTAACCAAACTTCATCAGTCCATGAACCTTCAAACTCATCGGCTAGATTCTGAACCGTATAACTAAATTGATAACTGCCTGCAGCAACTGCCTCTCGAGGTGCCTGAATATCAATTACAGACAGATCTGGAGGTGCAAAACCTAAAATATCAATAGCTCTAGCTTTGAAGTTATTGTTATTTACCTGAGTTGGATCATCCAAATTGATATTTGTCGCAAGCGTATCTTCTAAAATTGCATCGTAAGTATCGCTCCAGACAGTAATATAGTACTTACCTGAATATGTTCCCTCAGGTATGGTTACTGTGACTTGCCCTAGATAATCTTCACCAACCTCAAGATGTCCTGTATGACGGATATCTCCTAACTTAATATCACCTTTTGATGGATTAGGTTGATGTTTATCTACAGTTAACCAAACACTATCTACCCAACTATTAATATTACTTTGATCGCCTTGAGTTTTTGCCGATCCCTTATTTGTCACCTTGTAGTCAACTGTGATTTTGCTACCATGACTTGCTTGATCTGGCGCAACTACATCACTTGTCACCAAATCAGCAAAAGGTATAGGTTCAATATAAAGCTTTTCTACTCGAATATTATTGTTTTCATTTGGATATTCATCTAAAGCATTACCAGAATCGGCTACCACAATAATGTAAACATCCCCTCTATAACGTAAAGGTACAGTAAATTCATCAGTGATAGTTGTATAACTCTGCGTAGGTGCTAAAGCTGCTCCACTGCTATAACGACCTACTAAAATATCATCTGAACTGAGATTCCCATCAAGCGATAAGTATACAGAGTCACTCCATTGAGTATTCGTCACTAAAGGACCCATATTACTTACTGTAAATTTTACACTTGCTTTACCACCAGCAATAACTTTATCTGGTGCTTCAATCGATGTAACTCGTAAATCTGGTTTTGGATTTAGGTTTATTTGTAAAATATCATCTGAAATTAAGCTATTATTTTGACGGGCGGTAGCATACTCATAAATTTGACTAGCTGAATTTTTACCTAGCTCAGCATTAGTGATAACTTCTAAACGCCACGCTCCCTCCATACGAGAAGGCAGGCGAACCTTTTCAGTACGGCTATAAGTCTTACCTGACTCTAAACCTTGAGTATAAGTATAATTACCTAAAGAAATTGCTGATTTACTACCATCGAGAGAAATCAGGCGAAGACTATCCGTCCAACTACCATTTGCATTCTTTGGACCTTGGTTAGTAATAGTCCATGTAAACTCAACTTCTGAACTTTCAGTTGCCATATCTGGTAAAGTAATATTTGTTACAACAAGGTCAGGATATTCAGCAAGTTGTATAGGAATAGCTAAACCGGTTTTTTGGTTATTATCATTATAAATAAACTCAAATACACTATGACCAACATTCGTACCGACATTTAAGTAATAATTTCCTGACAATCCATCCGGTAATGTAACTGTAAGCGAGTGTTCATAACTATCACTCGCTGCCAAATAACCTAAATGTTGAACTGAACCAAGATCCCATAATTGCCCTTTTCCATCTGCCTGACTGCTTAGCCATACATGATCTAACCATGAATCTTTGTCTGTAATACCAATACCGTTATTACTTACTGACCATCGAACAGTTGTAGATGAACCACTGATCAACTTTTCTGCATTATCAATTGATAATGAAGTTAATTGTAAATCAGCATAAGCTTTTGGCATTACATCAACAAGATGATCGAATTCCACTGTATTATTCGATTCGAGATCATTTTCCCAAACTTGCTTTAAGCTATCTGTTTGAACAAAAACGTGACCATGTCTAGTAAAATTAGGACCAAAACGATACTGAATAGACGAGGTATAACTATTGTTTTTTTCCAAAGTCCCATCATGTACAACTTTGCCTAAAACAATATCATCCGAATTGCCAATAATATCGTCAGTAGAATAAATAACCGTATCTGTCCAAGTCGTGTTTAATCCAGTGCCTGTTCCAATATTAGACACTGTCCACTCAACACTTAAAGAAGCAGGATCACCAATAACTTGGGTTGGAGCCTTAATATTGCTTACGATCAAGTCTGCATATTCTGCTTTAGCAATCTCTAGACTTTGCTGATATTGATTATTTTGTTCAGCATTGTATTCAAAGTTTTTATTGTCAGCATCAGTGACAATAAGTAAACGCCAACGCCCAGATAAACTTTCTGGGATTTTATAATTTAAAATAGACGAAATAGATTGTTGACTCTCTATTGCTGAGTGAACTACTTCACCAATTTTAATATCTTTATAATCAATCACATCATCAAGTGATAAATAAACGATATCTTTAACCTGAGCAGCTTTTGTAGTTCCCTGATTATACGTTGTCCATGAAATATCAATATTTTGTCCACCTTGTAAAACTCCTGTTGTTTTTACATTACCAACAACAAGATCAGGACTCACAATTTCAATGTTTTGTGTACCTTGATGGCTTACTAAATCTAGCTCACGAACATAATTATTAACATCAGAAATAACTTCTAAACGCCAAGCTCCTAAACTAAGCGCAGGTACATTTATCGTCATTTGCTGTGTAAAGCTATCTCCTTTTTGAATGCTACGATTAAAAGAAGGCGTTGCTAACGCATAAGTTTGACTTGGGTTTGTAATATTTACTAAACGGACACGATCATATACAAAACCTGTAAAGTCAGCTGTCCCCATATTCGTCAATGTATAGGTTAATTGAACCTGATTTCCAGACCGCCACTGGCTCTCGACTGAAATATCAGATACTTGAATATCTGGAAGCTTTTCCGCTTCTAAAGCAATTGATTGAGAAACAACAATATTATTTTCAGTATGGTCTGGCTCATATACAGCGCCATAACTATCTGTTTTAACAAATAAATAATATTGATCAACATTCCCATTCAAAGCAAAATCTAGATATGCTTGATAAGCATTTCCAACAGCTAGACCACCCGTATGTGTAACAGAACCCAGCACACTTGCACTTGAATCAAAAGATGATTTAGTTGAAATATAAACTGTATCCACCCAACGATTTACATCTGTTGCTAAAGTTCCATTATTTGTTACTTTCCAGGCAATACGTCCAGATTCATTTTTCCCTAATACTGTTGGAGAAGAAATAATTTCAGGACTAAGATCAGAATAAGTTCTAACAACATTAAACTGAGCAGAAATTGCCTGATTGTTCGCTCTAGTATCTGGTTCTTTAACAATTTGATTAATATCGCTTATTACAGCAATATAGTAGCTTCCTTCAAGACGAGCTGGCATAGTAATCGAAGCTTTTTGCTGGTAACTTTCGCCAACATTTAAATCTTTCACTCTATTGTAGCTAGCCAAAATAATATCGTCAGCATTACCAATGACAGAGTCACGACTTAAAATAATACGATCGACCCACTGGCCCTCCGCGGCTTTATCGCCACGGTTTGTCACAGTCCATTGCACTTGAGTTAAATTACCCGCACCAATAGTTTCTGGAACAATAATTTGAGATACTGCTAAGTCAGCATACATTTTAGGCGATGAAATAAATGCTTCAGTCGAGCTATTATTGATTTCTGCATTATTTAATGCATTTACTTCATAAATAATTCCTTGGCCAGTAATATTGCTATCTGCAACGACCTCAATAACAAATTGTCCAGCACCTGCCACTCCTTCCGGCATAGTGAAACTGAAACTACGATTGCGCACTTCACCAGCTTTAATTGGCAAAGCATCTTGACCATTAAATGCCACAGCAAAATTTAATATGGTTTTACCGATGCTACCATCTGTATTTCGCGCTCGAATAATAATTCGATCTTGAAAGTTTGTTGGGGTTGTAACACTACCTTGGTTCACATCCTGCCATACCACTGTCACACGTTCCCCTGCTTGGATTTGCGGCTGTAACAGTTGGATGTTCTTAACAACTAGGTCTGGTCCTGCGACTACTTCAATCATTCCTTCATTGTCATTTTCTAATGAACCACTTTGGTTAAATTCAGAAATAGTATTAAGAGCATCTACTTTGACTTTTATAGCGAATTGCCCAACAGCGTATTTATCCGAAGGCCAAATAAAATTAAATTGACGTTGAGTAGAGTTGCCTTGCTCTAGGGTTTGATTAGAGATAAGAAGATCTTTACTAACAACAACTGTTCCTGTTGTGAGATTGATAATTTCAATTTTCTCTACCCATGATCCAGTCGCTGGAGCCTGTCCAGAGTTTTTAACCTCCCAATTTAAAGTAACTGAATCGCCCGCCTGCCAGTTAAGTGCAGGTGACAGAGAAATATGTTCGACAGTTAAATTAGGATAAGCTCTTAATTCACTTTTAAAAACGTAAGATGTTTGATTGTTTTTTCTTGATTCTACAGTTTCATTTTGTTGATTATAGACATCTGCTTCAACTATAACCTCAAAATCTCCAGCTCCTGAAATACCTTCAGGCAACTTAATTTTAGTAGTACGCGTAATAGATTGATTAGAAGATATAGAACCATCATTCTGTTCAGAATAAGGCACTAGACTCTCTGCAATAATCTCTCCAGTAGTTTTATTCTTGATCAGAACTCGATCTGTAAAGTCACCAAACGAACTATTATTACCAATATTTGCCAATATCCAGTTAATTTCTAACTGGCTTCCAGATTTGATGGTTTCACGGTCACTACTCTGAACAGTTAAATTTTGAACAGAAAAATCAACTTTTGATGCATTATTATTTAAATCAATCACAATTGGGTTTGATGGAGCATGAACATATACCGCCATATGGAATGGTAGTTCAATGTCATAACGATCTAATTCATCAAATAATATGGTGTACTTACCCGAGACACTAGCAACAAATTCAGACCCCAAATTATTTAAATCATTTCGTGATATTGTTTGCTTACGACCATAAGGATCAATTACGACTAAGCTAGTAAGATAGTTTTGTTTCCAGACTCCATTGAAATAGCCATATGTTTGCGTAATCAACTGATCAAAATCAATAAACACTCTATCGCCAGCATCCACATCAATCTGATATGAAAGCATTTCACCTTCTGGTTTAAGGCGGCCTTCTACTGCTTGACCACTTTCAATCTGCTGTACTTGAGCCAAATTGAGGAGTTTAAAACCATATTTTTGCTGCACTAAACTTGTCGTTTTAACCTTAACTGTATAGCTACCTACATTTAAAGTGAATAATGAAGCATTTATATTATTAGAATAATTCGAATAAACAATACTTCCATTATAATCAGCAATTGAAATCTGCACTTCTGGATCAGTTAGAGTTAATAAATCAAATAATAGATTAGACTTTTCATTTATATTTAATTGATATGTCACTTCCTGTTTATCTGGATTTAATATACCTGTTACGTTTTCATTAAAACTTAGTACTGGTAATTTTTTCAAATCGACATGATCTATCTGAAAGGACACAGAGCCTGAATACTGGTAATATTCAGAACTATATCCTGTAGATACATCATCAAAAACAATATAATAATTTCCAGAATATTTAATATTAATTGGTTGACTATCTAAAGATGCATCTAAATTAACATCCGAAATATTTTGACCATATTCGTTTATGATTTTATATTTTGGCGCAGTTCCAGATATATTACCTAGACTATTAAACTGTAGGACTTGATTCGCGTCTGCATAGAACTTATAAATACGATCAGCAGCTGCATTTTTTGAAAAACCTAATGAAACTGACTGACCAAATTGAATTTCTTTTGCTTGTGAGCTTAAATTTACCCATTTAAAATCGATATAATCATTATTATATCTCTTTAAAATCGTATATTTATACTTACCTGCTTTAAGAAAATATGCTGCATTAAAGCTAGTCCCTAGTACTCTAGACTGTAAATCTATTAAAGTCACTTGATCATAATTTGAAGCATAATATCCAGAAGTTGTCCGATCTAAATAGTACAGACCATCAGTTTTTACATCTAGATAGAAGTCTTGGGTTGTACCAGCAGTTAGACTTCCAGACCAACTTTCTGTTGAAGTTGCATTATCAGGTATTAAAATTTGCTCAGAAAATTGAGTAATAGGATGAATGAAGCCACTTTGACGGCTTAATACAACAGTATTTAGCCCAGTATTAGAACTATAAGTATTTTTTCCAGTAATCGGGTCGTAGTGATTATTCTCACTTCCACTAAATCCAATATAATAAACACCAGTTTGCTCAGCAGTATATGAACCTGTGCCACCAGTACTATAAACACGATTACCAGAAGAATTAAAAATTTGAGTTAAGAAACCATAGTTTGAATAAGAATCTATATTTAATTTTTCACCCGCAACTAGCATAATTTGGTAAAGATCAACATCTTTATTTGCATTTATACCATTACCAATATTAGTCTTAATTTCAAGTTTAGTACCTGTCTTAAAATTCAACTCTTTAGCATTTTCAGTAGTATCACCTACATCATCACTCATTAATTGATTTAATTTGCTACGAGTGAAATTTAAGACTTGCTTATCAATTTTAGTTTTATTAACAATTTTAAGATAATAAATACTCGTAGAGGTAGCGCTATATTGCAGTTCACCTGTAGAGCTAATTGCAATTTCACTACCTGCTACATCGAGTAAAGATAGACTTCCTTGTAAGTCAGAAAGCTTAAGACCAAAAACATCACCCTGAGTTAAAACAAATCGATATAAGTAAGGTTGTTCAACAACTGGTTGTAACAATTCTGTTTTAGATTGCGTTGGTAAGTATAGTTCATAAGCCGTAGCAAGACTTTGACCAGCTTGATCGTATTGATCTGCCTCATGTACAGAAGCCCTCAACTTCAAATAACTAGATTGTGAAGTATTAGAGTTTAATCTTAAGGTATAGTTTCCTTCAAAGAGATAGATACGACTACTTCCATTAATAGCAGGCAAATCACTACGGTAAAAAAGCTGTTCTTTAGTTTGATTTAATAGTCTTAAAGAAATATTTGAATGACTAGAAGATACATCACTAAGATCCAGCCAACCCTCTTTAGTTATACTAAAGGTATAATCTATCTGATCAAATTGAGTTAAAAATGAAGTTGCAATTAATTCACCATATTCTAACTGCCGAGTAGTATTCAATACTGGTAAAATTTTAATATTAAAATTATCAACAGTATTAATATTATAGTCTCTACCAATAACAATATAATATTTATCTGCTAATGCAGTAAAAGCAGAAGTATTATAGTCATTTCCTGACTGTAAAACCTGTCCATTTATATCAACTATTTGATACCAAAGATTTGTAGATGACAAAAAATCAAGGCTATATTTTTGGTCAGCAATAGTATTAAGCTGTAAGAATTTAAATCTCTCATTTTCTTGCAATGTTAAAGAAATATTACTTAAATCAGAAATTTCTTGAGCTTTTTCAATATAATCAATTAATTTAAATGAATACTTAGGTGTCTGCGTATTTACTCCTTTAAATACTAAGTGATAAGTACCAGCTGGTAAATATTGGATTGAATAAGCATTTGAATCAATCAGAGAACCATCTTCTCTTAAAATATTAAAGATTGTTTGCCCTAATGTAGCATCAACAATAAAACTTGTTGCCTTATCAAGCTTCAGATCATAGTAGTGAACATCTCCACCATTCATAATTTGACCAGAAATTTGCTCACCAATTTGAATTGCTTTTCTTACTTCAACAGGTTTCGTAATTAGTATTGAAGTCTCTCGTTGTGTAGTTTGTAGCACTCCAAAAACTAATAAAATATATTGACCAGATTGAGTTAATGTATATTTAACAGCACTATCATTATTATCATACTGATAAGATGATATAACTTTTTTCCCTGAAGGGTCATATAACTCCCAACGAATATATTGATCAATTTTTCCAATATTTCTTAAATCAATTAGCCAAGAATCACCAGCTACACCAGAAACACTCTGTACATTAGCTTTGCGGCTATTATTAGCACTTATAGTAAATGGATGTTCAAGGTTAAAACTTGGAATATTTGAATTCAATAAATCAATAACTTCCAAAGAGTAACTAGCAGGATAATTATTATAATTATAAATAATTATTTCATAATCACCAGCATCTAAATTAATAGCTTCTGTTTCATTAAAAGTAAAATTAGAATTAACCAAAGGACTTTGAGAAGATTTTTTATAAATAAAAATTTGCGAAGAATAATCATTTAAATAACTATTTATTTTATATAAAGAGTCCTTTGTAATAGTAAAATTATATTTCTGCAAACTATTACTCTTAATGGAAACATTAGAAACAATCTCACCTACAGTTAAATTCAAATACTTATCTTTACTATTTAAAGAAAAAGAGACACTTCCCGTATAATCATCGTTATAATTAAATGCTTGTAGATAATAAGTGCTTGTTTCTTTTACATCAAACCAACCATTATAACCATAATAACTACCAATCTCTTTTACAACATTTCCTTTTTCATCATAAATAATAAATCCAGAATTATAGTTAGTCTCAAAATCATAAATTCTATTTTTATCAAAAACAGCCTTAATAATATTACCAGGCAAGCCCTGATTAATATTAATAGACATATTAGAACCAAAATTAACATCTAAAAAACTATTAGTTATAAGTGTTTTAAAACTAATTTCACCAACAATATCATTCGGCTCATTATTACTTTCAACTAAAAGAGTATAGTTACCAGTAGATAAAATATAAACACTATGACTTAATTTCACAATCAAACCATTACTATCTATAATTTTATATGTATTACTCGAACTATTAGTCGATTGATCTATAATTTTTAAAGCTGTCATTTTATCAACAGTAAATGAATATTTACTTTGCTGCTCAAGCCCTACAAATTGATCATTTACAGTAGTATTTAAATCGATAACTTTTGGCTGTGAAACTTTCTTTTTAATTAAATCAATTTTAAAAACAGCCTGAGTATTGCCTAAATTTTCAATTAACAATATATATTTAGAATTTAGGCTATTTTTAGGTAACGTTTGGTACAACGATGAAAGAGTACCAGTAGATATTATAATACCATCTTGACTATATAAACTAAATTTCAGGTTAGATATATTCTGGCCAGATGTATTATAGTGCAACCAGTATTCAGTATTACTCTCAATAGATAAATTAAAGAATTGATAATCACCTTTTGTGGCTAAACTCACTGATGATGGTAGATTTTGTTCAATATTTAAGAAACTACTTTGCTCTTGCAAAATAAACTCAAAATTATTTCCGTCAATTTTCCCATAGAACTCAATTTTATAGACGCCTGTTTTAAACCAGAAATCTTCTAATCCTTTACGATTTATGTCATTCAAAATTCTTGGAGAACCATCAAACAATAATCCTGATGGACCAGTAATTTTAATATTATCAAAAGCATTTTTTATAAAGTTAAATGAGATAAAACTATCTTCTTTTAAAGCAAAACTATACGAGATACGATCATCTAATTCACTACTATTTTTACTAATTTTCTGATTTACGCTAATTATCTCACTTTGAACTGGCTTATGGATTAAATCTTCTTTATTCAATGAAAACTTAACGCCAGTTTGCTTCTCAGAACCAATGTTCATTGCTGAAATATAGAAAAATGGCTGTGTTTTTAATAACTCAATTGGATTATTATCAATTCTCGTTCCATCTTGAGTCCAAAAATTGAATTCAATACCATAATTTTCTGATATAGTTTTAAAGGTAAAACGGTTATAGTTATCTGTATAAGTAGCAAAATAGTCTTGAGAGACTTTATATAAAACTGTCTCACCTAGCTCTAATTGCTCAATAATAGTTTCCTTATTAACAAGTAAATTATTAGCTTGGCTAGCCGATAAAATTTCAAAAGAGGTGTACCCCGTTTGCCAACCAGCATTAGAAATGAGTTTATAAGTACCCTTCTGTAAATGTATCATTTCTTGCAAGCTAAAAGCACCATAATCAGTATTGAATTCACTTGCATGGATAGGCCCTCTATTTGCACTATCAGACCCAAGACCTACCAGACTATAATAGAAACTTTCAAAAGCAGAAATTTTAATGAAATAAGTTCCAGCTTCTTCAACATTTAAAATAGTTTCCTGTTGCTGATTTTGAAAATCAAATTTTTCATCAAATTTTAAGGCTGTATTATAATTAACTGTAAATTGCTGCTGCCTTTCAGTTTTATAGAAATCTAAATTTGCTTCAACTCCGTTAAGATTTTCAACAATCAACCAATATTTTTTATTATGCTCAAGTAAAGGTAAGGATAAAGTTCTATAATAATAATCAGACATTATAATTTGACCATTTTCTTCCACCAACTTCAACAAAAAGCTTGCATATTCAGAATTATTATGACCAGGAAAATTAATAAAATATTGTAAGGTACTATCTGCAACGAATTCATACATTTGCAAACTATCTTCTGAAACAGTATTATGCTCAACCAAATCAATAGTTTTATTTTCGTCAAACTTATTAAAATTAATACTTATAGCACCATCAGAATCGGGAATATAATCAAAGTAAATTTTAATTATATAATTACCCTTCTCAAATAAATACAATTTATTACTTGAATCCGATAATGAGTTAACAGCATACTCATCACCATTAATTAATTTAAAAAATTGATATGAAACACCTAAATTTTTATCAATATTAACAGAGAATAATCTTTTATCATCAACATTAAATTCAAATTCAACACCATCATAGAGATCGTTGTAATCAATTATGTTGTCACGATAAATATCAATGTATGGCCTTTTATTTACCACAGTAAAATTAATATTCTCAATAATATCAGGGGATATATTAGTAATGCTTAAGTATATTGCACTCGACAATTGTTTTTGTTTTAAAATAATATCAAAAACGCTTTCGATATTAATATAAGAACCAATAAAATCTCCATTATCAGACCAAAAATCAATTTTTAGCCTAGAAAAATCACTAAGAGCTTTGAACGATAATTGTTCGTCTAGATCAACAGATAGTTTATAAAAAACAGACTCATTTTTAGCAAGAGAATTTATATTAATAGAATTATCTTTTAATAATTCATTTTCTATAGATATTGAAGAAAAAATACTAAACTTATAATTAAGAGCTTCGTGATTACTATTAGCAATTGCTAAAAAATAGACTCCTCTTCTTAAATGTAAACCATCCAGTGATTTAATACTATTATATTGAACTCTTGGACCTAACAAACTCCAGTTTAATAGATTACCTTGCTGTAATTGGTTAAGAAAATACAAACCATCTTGCTTGATCTCAAGTGTAACAATTTGAAAATCTTGATTAACATCAACCTGCCCATCCAAAATTAGTTCTTGGCCTGGTTCAACCATCTTTTTTGAAATGACTGAAATACTATTGTTTAAATTTTCTGTTTCTTCAAGTAAAACTATCGGATTAACTAAATTTTGATCTGCTGCACTCCATATCACCAACTTATATTTCTGAGAAAAAACAACAGGTCCTAAATCAGTTGACTCAGATGTTAGCTGACCAGAAAACCATTCAGTGCCATCCATTGTTAGCAAACGGATTTGAATATTACTTACATCATTTAATAGCTTTATACTATAACTTTTTGAATTAGATACATTAAATTCATAAACTTGATAAGCAACACTACCAATTAAATCAACTTCAGTATCCTGATTTAGATTAATTAATTGAGTTTGACTATCATCAGATATGTTCAAGTAAAAATCATTTATTGAACTGTTTTCTACCGTATTAGTTAATTCAAATTCTAATTTATACTTACCAGATTGTAGCCATAGAGTTTGATAAGCCATTCCACTGATATTATTAACATATTCAGCAGCCCCTGAATAAACCTCTCCATGTGTATCAATTACTTTAAAACTTTGATAGTTTTTACTTAAAAATTCAATGGTTATGAAACCATCATTTACGATATCAAATGAAAAGAATGGTTCAACATCTGAACTCGAGTAATTGAATTGTAACTCTTGATTGATATCAATATATTGATATTTGGGTTCTACACCAAACTTTAACCCACTAACTTCATTACTAGATTTGTTATATATAGAAAAATACAGATAATCTAAGTTATCTTCCACATTTAACGTAAAATCATTATCAAATGATTTATATAACTCTCCATTTTCATTAAAAATTTGAATAGTTACATTTGGATTATTAATATAATTTAACTTAAAGTCTTCATAAGAACGTGTAGCTAATTTCAACCAAGAAGTTTGATTAGCTTCAAGAGTAGGAACAATTAATTCGGAACCTACCTTTTCCAGAACTGGAATATTAGCAACTGACTGAAGGTTGAGCTTAGCTCTAACATCGTTGTTATCCAACGCTGTTAAGTAAACTTTATGCTTTCCTTTAGTCAGCGCAAAGGATAGCACTTGATCGTTAGACTCTTCACTATTCTGTGATCCGATTGTTTGATAAAAATTTTTTTCATCAAATCGAAAGTTCAACGAACCTGTATAAGTCAAATCAAAAAAGTATAGACCATCAGCATCAACATTAATCTCAAATTCCTGCTCTCGTCCAGAAGACAAATTAATGAAATCCATAACAGTAGAATCATTAATTTCTACTTTTTTAGGGAATGAACTTAAACGAAAGTTCAATTCGGAATTTTCATTATTGGTTGATTCTATAATTAATATATAGTCATCTATTAAATCTTTTCTGTTTAAGTAAAAATTATAATTCGAAAGTTTGCCATCAAATAGTGTAAACCCATCTATACTTAAGATCTTAAAGTTGTAATCCTCAGAATATTGACTCGCACTAATTGAGTAATCATGCTCCTCATCCATACTAAAATGGTAGACATCCGCTTGTGATGAAAGCTCAACTTGTCTTGTAATATTTTTATCTAAAGTTTCAAACTGACTAACATCTCTTACTTGAAAAATAAAATTACTATTTTTTATTTTATTTTTAAATTCAATGTAATATTGCCCTGCAATTAACCACCCTGCATATATATTAGTTTGATTTAATAAATTTTCCCCTTCTGGACCTACAATTAAAACTTCTTCATATACATTCTTTAAAAACTCAAAACTAACAAAACTATCTTTTTCAAGTTTAAAGTCATAATTAATATTTCGTGGTAAATCTTTAGCAAAATCTTCTACAGTTTGTCCTAAAGAGATTGACTTAACAACGTTTACTAGCTGATCATGTTTAATTGTATTGACTTTAAAAGAAATATTATCAATAGCTTCTACCAGACTATCGTTTGCGATAGTTATATAGATTTTATTTTGCTCATAATCTTGATAAAAATTGGTATTATCTGTTAAATAATTAGAAAGAATTTTTCCATATTGATCCCAAACTGTCATATTCAGATCAGGATTTGCTGTATTTAGTTGAAAGCTATATTCATCTAGAATTCTTGAATCTAATTGGTAAGTAATAAATTGACCAGGTCGTAAATGTTCTACTGTGTAGTCCTGACCTGATTGAATTGGAGCTGCTAATTTACTGGAAATGAAATCTAGACCAAAACTTCCGACTGAATCATAGTTTGAAATAGAAAGCTTATAAAAACCTTTTGTTAAATATACTGCTTGTACTATGTTATCTCCTTTTTTAACATTATTACTCCACTCTAAATTTTTTAGTCCAGGTCCATTTAAGTTCCATTTTGTATTTACCTGTGTTTTTTCAGGATAAATAAAATATGTTCCAGACTCCGTGACATTCAACTCTACGTCATATGTCTGAACAATGCTATCAAACTTATATTCTATTTTTTTACTATCATTTAAATCAAGTCTATCTTCTTTTGAATTTGAAAGTCCAATACTATACTCAAAACTATTCACATTTTTTGACGAAGATTTAATCCAAAGATAGTACTCTTCATTTAAATTTATTTTCTGTTTGATTAAATCAAGCTGATGAATATTAGTATCTAAAATTAGATTCCCATAACGATCAAGCAAATATACTTTAGGAATATCTGTAGTAGTTAATTTTATATCTACAGTTATCGTTCCTTTAATTGATTTTCCATAATTACCAGAATTTTCATAATTTGGGTTGTAATATCTATTACTTTCTGAACTAAATGCTAAGTAATATTCACCATCTGCACTAAATGTATAAGAAATTGCTGAATTACTAGTTTGTACTAACTCTCTTCTATTTATATCAAAGATTTTTAAAAATCCCTGTATTTCAGTACTACGTGGTACTGATATATTGATTGTGTTACCCTTTTTCACTTGGAATTTATAAAAATCAACATCATTATAATCCGTTTCGTTATCACCAATAGTAACTTGTAATCTTTCTGTTTTTAAAATATCAAGTTTTTGTGCTGTCCAAATCGAATCTCTCACATCATCTAACTGATTGTCACTTTCAATAGCCGATTTATACTTTATTTTTAATAGTACGTTTTGATCGATACCTTTTTCTGGTTTACTATTAATATTATAATTATTATTATCAGTTGTACTGATACCTATATAATATAAACCATTCTCAGTCACATTAAAGCTTAAGCTATTTGCTTCAGCTTTGACAATCTCATTACCATATCTATCAAAAATTCTTATGAGTGTATTAGATTGTTCTTTTTCAAGAAGTAATTTATCATCTTTGTTTAGCTTTAATTCAAATAAATCATAGCTACTTAATGCGAAGTGACTGTTTACTAACTTCTCAGTGAAATTTTCTAAATCAATATTTTTAGCATATCCAATTTCTGAAATATATCTTTCAGAAATAAGTGAAATGAGTTCATTACTCCCACTGTTAATTTTTACAAATTTTGACTCAGTACCAATATTATTTAATATCAATCCTTTATTGTTTTCATCAATAAGATCATCGACTTTAGAGTTTGTTTTTACAATAAATTTAATTTCACCAGCTGTAATATTTAAGCTATTTATTTCTAAAGTATAAGTGCCTATTTTTAAAAACTTGGGTACTGCTTTACTTTTACTTTCTAATGTAATGAGAGATGAGAAAATAATATTTGAACTTTCATCTTTAATAGACCATTCTGTATTTTTTAATCCTTCTGTAATCTGATCAAATACCACCCATTGATCCTGATCTATTTTAAAATTAAATTGCTTTGACTCAAATGGTTTATTAAAGTTTACTGTCTTTTCTTCATTTATATTTAATGATGAAATTTCAGGCTTTAAAACATGTAAAGTAAAGTTACCTTCTAAATTACTATAATGAGTACTACTATCTATAGATAACCAATAAGAACCACTTTTTTCTGCTACAAATCCTTGACTATCATTTGTAGTTAAACGATTTTTGACTAATTGAGCATTATTATCAAAAATACTCCATGTTGCATCATTAATATGACTTTCAAAAAATATACGATCTCCTGCTGCCACATCTATTTGATATAAAACAGCTTGACTTACAGGATTAAGATTCAGATGTGTCTCTTGATTTGGCTCTAATTTTATAGCACTTTCTTCGCCAAATAATCTAAATTTATAGTTTCCAACTTGATCATTATTACCATCAATAGTTAGTTTATATGTATCAGGAATAAGCTCTAAAAATTTATGGCTATCTTGATTTAATTCAATTGCAGAAAAATTTTTACCATATTCTTTACCTTGCAATGACCAGTTAAAATTTTCACCTTCTACACCATCAAAAAAGAATTTTGTTTTCTCTTTAATAACAAACTCATATTGTTTTTGTTGACCTGGTTGATCAATAGCTCCAGTAATTTCTTGTATTCCTGGCATTAAATCTGCAGAAAGCAAAAGTTTTGGTTCAAGTTGTTCAACTGTCCACATTTGCTCTTGTGCATTTGTATTCGTTTGTTGTTGGCTCATGCCTCACCCCAATTGTTACTAATTTGTGAATTTTTGTTAAAACAAGTTTATATATGAATTGTAAAGATTGTTTTAATAAGGATCAATTTATTTTTAATTATTTAAGTTAATAAAATCAGATCTTTAAACAAAATAAAACACCTTATTAACTTTCACTCGGATATCTAAATTTAATTAATCTTTATAAAAACAAAACAAAATCATGAAAAATGTGCAAATATATTAAATTAAACTAAACAATAATATTTTATCAAGTAGAATTGTTTTTATATTTTTCATAAAAATTTTAAGAAAAACTAAAATTAAAATTTATAAATAGTAACCATTTAAAATACCACAAAAACATCAACTTTTTTTAAAATTAATTGATTTTAATCACAGTTCAATCCAGTTAACTAAAATTCATTTTTAAAGAATTTAAATTAAATAATTTTTCTTATTCTAGTTATAAAATTCAACCATTAATCATCTTGAAGAAAAAATTACCTTTTCATTCAGTCTTGTATATTTACCCCTATGATCCCATCTGTATTTACAACTAACTTATAATCTCTTTTTACAACAATTAATATAAAGACATCAAATCTTGTAACGGAATAAATCTATCATTTTTCGATTTCGTGAATGATAATTATAAAATTTTAGTTAATAGATTTCTCTAAGATTAGTTTACTTTTATCATCCAAGAAATAATTTTTATACTTTGAAATTTTCATTATCTTTATTTATATTTTCAAAGTACTCAATACAATAAAATGGAAAGAATATGTCAAATCAATTTGATTCTTTCTCAATAGCAAGAACGAGTGTTCACCATAAAAGTCATTCGATTAACCATTTAATCCAACTTGATAATGGTACAAAAACACCCTTAGCCTAATTATTGCTGCAAATAAACCTTTATCCCTCAAAAACTCATGCCCCAGAATGTATAGAAATAATTTCACAAAAATGTAGTCTTAAAGTTAGTGATTAAACAAATGCCAAATCTGTTTAGTCACCACCCTTTTAATGGATCGAAAATAACAACTTTAAAATTATGTTGGTAGAAAACGTTTAGCCAGTTTCTTTTGCAGAATAATAATGAGAATTGGGAACCCTGCTGCGGAAATTGCACATATCACCAGTAACTTGTTTACATTTTGTGGTGCCATGCCATGATCAGGCAATAAAAAAGCAGACAGGAAAAATGCGTTGGTTGTAACCAGATACATGATTGAGGTCTGTAATGAAGAAAATCCAGCTCGTTGTCTATCATCAGGAAACTGAATCGAAACCACCGAAGATGTCACCAAACGACTGTAAGATGCACCGAGAAATAAACTAATAAATAACGTCGCATGCGGATAGCCTAAAATTGGTATCAGCAAACTCAGTATAAAGACGATCGTTGAAGCTGTAGCCAGCATTAAAGCAGAAAAACGGGAGGTTAACGCCCCTGTGATTTTTGTAGACAGATAACCTATCACGCCCCCGCTAAAGAAGAGCCAAGGCAGTAGATCTTGGGAAGCACCCAACTGCTGTATCATTAAGGGTGCCAAAATAGGAATAACCAGCATAGGACTAAACTGAACAAACGCATTACAGGAAGCGAACAGTAAAGTTTCCATATCAAGAGGCTGCTTAGGAAACGTATCTAAAGAGACTGGATCTTGGGGAATGATGGATACAATCAATGGCAGTGCCAATACACACAAGGCACTTATGAGCCACAAAGCCACATGCCAGCCATAATGTGTGCACAAAAATAATATCGTGGGCATTCCTACAATACTTACTATCGAAAATGACGCGATCACCGTCGCCAACATTTTTCCGCGTAAGTTAGGCGGCGCGTTGTTTATTAATATACTTATACCCACACCCATTGTCGTACCACCAACCAACCCTGCACAAAATCGTAGTGCAAGCAGAAGACTAAAACTGGATATGCAGGTAGTCAAAAGTGTTAGTAGACCCAACAACGCCATATTGGCGATTAAAAAATGTTTTTTATTGAAATGATCAATCCAGTAAAAAGCAATAATTCCCGAAAGAACAGCACCTAGTGTGTACATGCCGGACACATAGCCTGAGAATGATACAGGCACTGCGAAATCTGTTGCCATAAAAACAAAAACAGGGTTGAACACCATATATTCCAGTGCATTGGTGAACTGGACAAAAGCAATTACAAGGGCTATCCGCATGAGAGCTTTATGATTAAATATCTGCATGACTGGGAGCATAGCAAGCAACCTATGGATGAAAGATATCCAAGCTTAGCTGCTATCAATAATGTTTATTATATGGTAGAAATGGCACTTATTATTATCAAATATGGGATAATTGATGCGTTCTGCTCTGGATTTTAATGCCCTGAAAGTGTTCATTGCGGTGGTTGAAAGAGAAAGTTTTGTTGGGGCATCGAAAATCCTTGAAATGCCGACATCAAACGTTAGTCGCTGTATTTCTCAGTTAGAAGAAAAACTGGATCTTCAGCTCATTGAGCGTAGCACCCGACATATGAGACTCACTCAGGCAGGGCAGCTACTCTACACCCGCGCGAAGCCATTACTGGAGGCGCTTGAGCAAACTGAGACAGAATTAACATTGCGGCAAATGCAACTCAAAGGCCCATTGCGAATCTGTATTCCCAATGAAATAGGTCCTGCATTGCTGAGTTCTGTTATTGCTGATTTTGCCTGTCAGCACCCAGACCTTGAGATCAGCTGTGTTACCAATTTGTCAGGTTTCGAATCTCTGCGAGATGATCTGGATTTAGCTATCATTATTACCCGTGGTCAGATGGATAACAGTGACTACATCGCACGTCATCTGGTAATTATCCCTTGCACCATTGTTGCAGCCCCATCCCTCATTCAGCGTTACGGCACCCCGACTCATATCCAGCAATTTGAAGAGTTGCCCTGTATTACAACGGTAAGTGCACTCAAAGGTGCTCCTTGGCAATTTGTCAATAAAAAGGGGGAATTCGAGACCATCAAGGTTAAAGGACATTATCGGGTAAACAGTGGAGAGATGGCAGGACAAGCGGCAGTATCGGGTGTCGGTTTCGCAATTCTATCGAAACAAGCCTGCCATCCATACATTAGCGATGGACGTTTAATCGAAATTAAGTTTGAACAATCGGCAGCCCCATTGCAATTGTTCGCACTTTATTCAAATCGTCGTTACTTACCCGCTAAAACAAGAGCGCTCATTGATTTCATGCAGCAGAAATTGAGTGATAGTCCGAGCTGATAAGGTCACTTTTTTTTTGCTGTTTATTTCCTCGCTCATTTTAGGAATCCTTTTTGCCAATCAGTCGCAATTTGTTAAGATGGCAAGCTTGAGAAATTAAGTTAAGCTCTCACACACTGTTGACTCAATTTTGACATAAAAAAGGTACACTAAAAGGTATACTTTTTTCTTTGATTAAGTCCAATTCATACAGAAGTTGTTAGAATTGGTTAGATGACCAAACGTAAAATATTATTGATTTTTTAAGGGTTTATTACGCATGAATAGCGCTGAAATCATGGCCGATCTCTCCACTCACACTCCAATGATGCAGCAATATCTCAAGGTTAAAAAAGACTATCAACATGCGTTGCTGTTTTATCGTATGGGTGACTTTTATGAACTTTTCTTTGAAGACTCCCATTTAGCAGCTAAACTTTTAGGTATTACCTTAACCCATCGTGGTAAAGCAAACGGCAACCCAATTCCAATGGCAGGCGTTCCCTATCATTCAGCAGAAGGTTATCTTGCACGTCTTGTCAAAGCTGGGCGAACTGTAGCTATTTGCGAACAAGTGGGAGAAGTAACAGGTAAAGGTCCGGTTGATCGTAAAGTTGTTCGTATTCTGACCCCTGGTACTTTAACTGATGATGCATTACTCAGCAGTTATCAATCGTCTAATCTCGTTTCATTATGCATTCATCAAAACCAGATTGGTTTCGCGTTACTCGACTTAAGTGCAGGCATTTTTAAAGTTCAACAACAAGATTACAAGCCCGAACAATTGCCTATTGAGCTTGCACGTTTAATGCCAAGTGAAATCTTGATTGATGAAGACCTGGTCGACACAAATATTATCGAGCAAATTAAAAAACACTTAGAATGCCCTGTTACCAAACGTCCAAATGTAGACTTCAATCTAAATAACGCACAAAAAACTTTATGTGACCAATTTACGGTATCAACGCTTTCAGGTTTTGGTTTAGACCCATTACCTTTAGCTAAAGCTGCTGCTGCTGCACTCATTCACTATGCAAAAGAAACACAAAAAACTGCATTACCACATATCCGTTCAATTCAGCTTGAGCAAAGTACAGACTTTATCGCGCTCGACCCAATCACGCGCCGTAACCTAGAAATTATCGAACCGCTATTTGAACATGGCACCTCATTATTCCAACTGGTAAATGACTGCCAAACTGCAATGGGTGGTCGTTTATTAAGCCGTACACTCATGCAACCTGTTCGTGATACAGCCTTGCTCGATGCTCGTTTAGATGCGATTGAGCAACTCATTCAAGGCTACCATGAAAGTCCTGTTCGTTTAGTGCTTAAAGAAATTGGCGATATTGAACGTGTGCTTAGCCGCGTTGCACTAGGTAGTGCGCGACCACGTGATTTGGTGCAACTTCGTCATGCATGTGCACAAATTCCAGCTTTAAGAACGGCGTTAACTCCAGTTATTCATGCGAAAAAATCTAAGTTATTAGTTCAACTTGATCAAGAACTTGGAGATTTTAAAGCGCTTCATCAGCATTTGATGGCAGCTATTGTTGAAAACCCTCCTGTATTACTTCGTGATGGCAATGTAATTGCAGAAGGATATGATGCTGATCTCGATGAATTACGCCAAATTCGTGATCATGCTGGTCAATTCCTTATTGATTTAGAAATTAAAGAGCGCGAACGTACTGGCATTAACACCCTTAAGATCGGCTATAACCGTGTAAGTGGTTACTATATTGAACTCACTCGTGCTCAAGCAGAGCAAGCCCCTGCTGACTACATTCGTCGCCAGACTTTAAAGAATGCTGAGCGCTACATTACGCCAGAGCTAAAAAGTTTTGAAGATAAAGTTCTGTCGAGTGAGTCGCGCGCATTAGCACGTGAAAAAGCATTATTCGAAGCTTTGCTTGAAAACCTTCGTGAAAATATTGCTCACCTACAAATGATGAGTTCGGCAATTGCTCAAATTGATGTGGTGGCAAACTTTGCTCATCAAGCACGTTTAAACAATTGGGCACGTCCTGAATTTACTCCCGAAACGGGCATTAAAATTCAGGCGGGTCGTCACCCTGTGGTTGAAGCATTAAATAAAGCACCATTTACCCCAAATGATACTTTCCTTGATGCTCAGCACCGTATGGCAATTATTACTGGTCCAAACATGGGCGGTAAATCAACCTTCATGCGTCAAACAGCATTAATTAGTTTGCTTGCTTATTGCGGTAGCTACGTTCCAGCTAAAGCAGCCAAGCTTGGTCCAATTGACCGAATTTTCACTCGTATTGGTTCAGCCGACGATTTATCTACAGGCAAATCGACCTTTATGGTTGAGATGACAGAAACTTCACAAATTCTGCACCACGCCACCAATCAGTCACTTGTTTTAATGGATGAGGTTGGCCGTGGAACCAGTACCTATGACGGTTTATCTTTAGCATGGGCTTGCGTAGTTGACTTAACAAAGCGCGTAAAATGTTTATGTTTATTTGCCACTCATTATTTCGAGTTGACTGAACTTGGTAGTGAAGCAGGAATTGATAACTATCATGTTACGGCGCAAGAACTTAATGGCAATCTGATTTTATTGCATAAAGTTCAACAAGGCCCTGCAAGTCAAAGTCATGGTTTACAAGTCGCAAAATTAGCGGGCATTCCTGCCAATGTTATTAAAGAAGCACAAAAGCGTTTACGCATTTTGGAAAAACAGCAGCAGCAACATCTACAAACCAGTTTTCAAAATGATTTGTTTGCTCCACCAGATGCAAACTCTGGTTCACAAATCATAGAAAAAGTTGTCGAGATCGAAGTTTCATCCCCTGCTCTAGATTTACTTAAGCAAATTGAAGTCGATAACTTATCGCCTCGTCAGGCGCTTGAACAACTCTATGAGCTGAAAGCTGCACTCAAATCTTAATAAATCACATCCGAATAAGCAGGCTTAGGTCTGCTTATTCATCTCGGAGAATAATATTTATATGATCTTAAGATCTTTGCAATATTCAGAAATCGATCTTATTTGGCAGCAGATTAGCCGCCGTGAATTAATTACTCAAAACTACATACAAAAACAGCAACATCTAGACTTAGTTGATTGTTTTTTTAATGTACAACATTGGGACTCATATCATCTAGAAAATGACCCACCTAAACTGAAACAGCTCTTTGAACAAGGTTCAATATTTGTCGGCGCATTTGATGCTTCTGAAAAACTGGTTGGTGTAAGCGTAGTCTCAAATCAACTTATAGCGGACTACCCTTACGCTAAATTACTCCACTATTTCTATGTCGATGCAGACCTACAAGGTCAAGGCATTGGTGCTAAGCTTATGCAAGCCGCAAAAGAGTCCGCCAAGCAACTCGGTGCGCACCAACTATATATTTCAGCAACCCCAAGTCGGCGCACTGTAGACTTCTATATGAAGCATGGTGCACAACCTTTAAGTGCTCCAGATCAACAACTTTGGCAGCTCGAACCTGAAGATATTCATTTACTGTGTAAGGTTTAGCTCTAAATATTTGAAGATTTTTAGCTAAAAAAGCTGAAAATCAAAATTTGTAAAAGAAAAAATGAAAAGTTAAGGTATTTATTAAAATAGATGTCTTGACTTAAATGACATCTAAACAATTAAATAAAATAATTTTTAAGTTATTGTTTTATAAAATATATTATTATTTTAATTTTATAGACAAGTAGTTCACAAGGCTGAAAGATCTGTTTGATTATCAACGTATTAACTTATCTTCATATGCATGAATAAAGAATATCAATAAAAGCAATTGTTTGTTTACCCCTTTTTTGCCTAAAATAAGCTATTCGAAATGAAACCATATTTTTTAGGTAGCTGTCGCCATGACCTTTGTTGTCACTGAAAATTGTATTAAATGTAAATACCAAGATTGCGTAGAAGTTTGTCCTGTTGACTGTTTCTACGAAGGTCCGAATTTCCTAGTGATTAATCCGGATGAATGTATTGACTGTGCATTATGTGAACCAGAGTGCCCGGCAAATGCAATTTTCTCTGAAGATGAGTTACCAGAAGGTCAAGAAGTGTTTATTGAATTAAATGCTGATCTTTCTCAAAAATGGCCTAACATTACGCAAATTGGTGATCAACCAGCTGACCGTGAAGAATGGAATGGCAAACCTGATAAATTACAATATCTTGAAAAGTAATTTCAAAAAAAGATCAGCAACCGCTGATCTTTTTTATACCCTATTCAAACATTTCATTGCAAATTCCTCGTAATTTGTGCACTGTTTTGCATTAAAATAGCCGCAATATTTATAAGTGCTTAATTTTTCTTATGCGGAAGTTTTTGCAGAGTCTGGTGCCCTTATGCATAATCCCAGCGGTTATGGTAGGTTGTGTCAGCTCTCCCCAACACACAACAACAGGCAAAACCTCTCCAAGTGGTAAACGAATCTTTATTCCACAAGAGCGCGTTATTATCGAGCGCCCGATCCCCCCTAAAGTTGAGCCTGCGTCTTATCGAGGCTGGTTAAGTTCTGGTGAAAATTACCAACGTGTTCGTGAATACGAAAACTTCTTAACCCGAAACAACGTCGCAGGCATTGTGCCAAGTTTTGAGTTATTACGCTCAGCACGTGATTGGCAAAAATGTGGCCGCTCAGAATATGCCGTGCCTAATCGCGAACTTTGGGGCAACTCTTTATCAACCCTACGCGTATTTAAATATTTAGTTGCAGCAAAAGTTCTAACTGACTTTGAAGTAACCTCGGTTTACCGTGACTTACCTTTAAATGAATGTGCTGGTGGCGCAAGCTCATCTAAAC
The DNA here is from genome assembly GCF_034650275.1 of Acinetobacter sp. IRS14. Lineage (NCBI taxonomy): Bacteria > Pseudomonadati > Pseudomonadota > Gammaproteobacteria > Moraxellales > Moraxellaceae > Acinetobacter > Acinetobacter sp. IRS14. The sequence goes on along the minus strand of NZ_JAOVFN010000013.1, from coordinate 13,656 downwards.
ATTTATTTAACTCGGCAATCGATTTCCGTATTGGCCCTGAGTTCCCACAAGCTCAAGATTATGCATTTATTGAAAATACCAAATTTAAACTTTGTCAATTCTGGGCTCAGCATGGCCAAAGCTTAAATATGGGTATTGGATTATATAGCTCTGGACAAATTCATATTGATACTCAAGGCTATCGTACTTGGGGACCAGACCTCACCCGAAACAGTTCGATGTGTAATTTCTAATTCAAAAAACTCCTTTCAACTGAAAGGAGTTTTTTTATTGTTCATTTCTCAATCAACCAAAATTTCTTGAAACGAAGATTTTTGCACTCTATGCATAAACGTTTAAAATAGCCCGATCAACATATAGGTAAATTTGATTATGCAGCAGATGTGGACAGACATTGACCAATATATCGATTCACATTTAATTCCTGAAGACCCGCGACTCGAATATGCATTAAAGAATACCGATGAACACGGCTTTTCAAATCATCTTGCAGTGGCGCCTAACCAAGGTATGTTCTTGCAAATGCTTATTCAAATGAATAAATGCAAACGAGTCTTAGAAATTGGTACCTTTGCTGCATACAGTACCATCTGGTTGGGTCGTGCTTTGCCTGAAGATGGTTATTTACTCACAATTGAAGGCCGTGCTACTCATGCAGAAATGGCTCAAAAAAATATCGATCATGCTGACCTTCCAGTAAAAGTCGATCTTAGAGCTGGCCGCGCCGCTGATATTCTGTCTGAAATTGATCCTCAATCCATCGAGCCTTTTGATTTTATTTTTATTGATGCAGATAAACAGGGTTATCCTGAATATTTAGAATTGAGCCTGAAATTCTCTAGATCGGGTACGATTATCGTGCTGGATAATGTCATTCGCGCAGGTGATATTTTAAATCCAGATAATAAAAAACCGAGTATTGAAGGCATCCGTGAAATGTTTAAAGCGCTCGAAAATCACCCACAAATATTGTCTTGTACAGCCTTACAAACAGTCGGCTCAAAAGGTCATGATGGCTTCGCAATTGCAATTGTGAAATAATGGTTAAAAAATCATCTTTTTTATTTTATTATTTATAATCAATAAATTACTTTTATTACTGTTGCTTTTCCATATAGTTATCCACAAGATTTGCGGATAACTATATGGAAATCTGATTATTTAGCCACAAGTAACGGTACAGTCGCGTTTCGGAATATGGTTGTCGCAATACTTCCTAAGAAGAATTGATGAATCTTGCTATGACTAAATGCCCCTAGCACAATAATTTGAATACCGTGTTCTTGTTGGTACTCTAAAATATTTTGTGCAACATCACCATAGCGATATACAGTCACAACATCAATGCCCGCTTGTTTCAGGTAATGCTCAGGTTCATTTAATATTTCCGGATGATCACCTACATATACCAAATGACATTGCAGTTTTCGCAATAAATCACTTTGGGCAATACGGCGCATCATTTTTTGACAAGTTGGTGAATATTCATAGGCAAAGATAAAACGGGTTGGCACTTTAAAGTTTTCACCAATAGTCAAAACTGTACAGTTAGCACCACGGATAAAGTTCTCAACATTACTACCGATTGGTTTCTGTTTCTCGGCAGCCCGCTCCCCAACTCGACCTAAAATGACGATGTCATTTTCATGCAAGAGATTAAAACTTTGCTCTAAAAAATCACCTTTTTCTTGAATTTTTGAACTCGTAATCCCATGTTTTTCTTGAATAAGATCAGAAATGTGACGGAGTAAATTATTGCTATAGTCTAAAGCGAGTTCACTTTGTTTTTGTTCCAGCTCAGCTAACTCTTTTAGCAGCATTGCATTGCTTTCAAAGCCAATTACCCCACTAATTTCACCAAGATGATAACTGGCTGGGTAATAATCTAGAATTTGTAATAATACAAGTTCCCGTCCGGTTGCTTTAGCAACCCATGCTGCTGCATCGGCAATAGCATTAATACACGGTGATGAGTCAATACACGCAATAACACGGTTCATGTTAGCCTCTCTTCTTCAGGTCTATTGCCTTGGAGATTATTCTTAAAACTTAGCTTTAACTTAACATAGATAAAAATTGGTATGTTAAGGTTTATGTATAAAAATCAACTTTTTTGTTTAAAGATCAAACATTTTATTACATTCTTAAGACTGCATTATTCTCTTAAACGAATAAATTTTGCGGGATTTCCACCAACAATATGGTAAGGCTCAACATCTTTGGTCACCATACTATTCATCCCGACTACGGCATGTTTTCCTATTTTAATACCATCTTTAATACCCACATGTGCCCCCAACCAAACGTCCTGCTCAACTTCAATTCCTTTAGAAGTTACAGGCTGTTGGTAAAGTGGACGGTCTAACTGCATCCCATGATCAAATGCATATAAATGACAATATGCTGCAATACGAACTTGGTCATGCAATTTTATGCCGGCTCGCCCACCATCTAAAATACAATGATGATTTATCGCGACCTCATTACCAATTTCAAGTGGTCCATGCAAACTACAATCTGCTGCGATAAAACAATTATCACCAATAATAATTTTACGTCCCGGCTCAGCAAAAATATGAGCTAACGGTGAAATAAAACAGTTTTCACCAATCTCAACAGTTTCCATATCCATCAAATAAGCTTGATATTCTTTTTGCCATTCTTCGGCCCAAGCACGATGTTTCGGTTTTAAAGTCCAATATAACCATGGCATATAGTTTAAGCGGTGCTTGTGTTGCTCACGATATTTCAATAAGGAATCAGTCATCAGTTAATTCCTCTTCAATCTTTAACTCTTCACGACCACGCGTTACGTCTCTAAGTTTTAAAGCAAGCGGTTCAATTTGATGTATTTGTAGCCTTGCTCCGATATCTACACCCGTTGCAGTGTAGGTTTCCTGATATTCAATTTGTTGTTGAGTAAGCTCATATTGAAATATCGCCCACTCATTAAAGTGACAAGAAAAGTAAATCGTTTTCTTTGCAATGAGTTCAATACGCTCAGCCAAAAGTAAACATTGCCCAGCACAGCCGCCATATGCTCTAACAAGGCCACCTGTTCCAAGTTTTATTCCACCATACCAGCGGTTAACCATCACAATAATATTCGTCAGGTCATTCCCTTCAATGGTCGCCAAAATTGGACGGCCTGCTGTTCCTGACGGTTCGCCGTCATCATTAAAGCGTACGTTATGGCCAATTTTCCAAGCCCAACATTGGTGAGTTGTAGAGATATCTTTATTGAGTTCTAAAAATTCTTTAACTCGCTGTTCATTTTCTACTGGCGCAGCGATAGCCTGAAATCTGCTTTTTTTAATTTCTTCTTCAAATGTAATCTGTGATGCAATCGTAAAAGCCATAAATTAAATAAAGCATAATAAAAATCAAATTATAACGTGAATTTAATAGAATCAAACCCATAAAAAAGCCCCGAATCTCGGGGCTTTTTTGATTATCTTTCTCGTAAAGCTTCTTTAGCTTTATTAAATGGTTTAAGTAAGTAATCCAGTACTGTTTTTTCACCCGTACGAATATCTACTGTTGCCACCATACCCGGTGTAATTCCGAATGCTTTACCTTCTTTATTATAAAGCTTGTCAGAATCAGTGCGGATATAAACACGATAATAGAATTGGTCTTGTTTCACTTCATCACGAATTGTATCTGGTGAAATAACCGTAACCTTACCTTTTAAACCACCATAAATTGAGTAGTCATAAGCGGTAATCTTAACCAGTGCTTCTTGACCCGGACGAATAAATGCAATGTCACGTGGCAAAATACGCGCTTCAATCAGCAGCTGCTCATCAATCGGTACAATCGTCATCAATTTACCATTTTGTGGAATAACACCACCATGGGTTGTGACTGCAATTTCTTTTACAACACCACGTACCGGTGCTTTAAACACCGCACGATCTAAACTGTCACTACGACCCAACACGATTTGTTGTTGCGTTTCACTATCCGTATTTGCTTTCGATAACTCTTCACGAGCCTTAACATAATACTGGTTCTGCGCATCGTTCATTTTGTTTCTAAGGTCGTTTGCTTCACGACGTAAACGTAAAACTTCAACTTCACTTGCCGCACCTTTAGCAACTAACGGCTCTGTCATTGCCAGCTCTTGTTGCACCAGTTGCAAAGCCTGTTTTAAACCTGAAAGTGTTTGCTCAAGATCAGCACGGCGTGAATGATATAGCGCTGTTTCTTCTTGTACAAGTTTTGGTTCTTTCATCACAATTTCAGGAAAAACCAATGGTGTACCGTTTACTTCCGCACGCAAACGCGCTGCTGTCGCCTGAGCCGAAATAAGTAAAGATCTTGATTCACCAACGTTAGATGCAAAACGGGTTGGATCGAGTTGCGCAAGAATTTCGCCTTTTTGAACAATGTCGCCTTCTTGTACATTCAGCTTGGTTAAAATACCGCCCTCTAAAGACTGAATCACCTGTTCTTTAGACGATGGAATCACTTTACCTGTACCGGTAGAAACTTCTTCAAGTTTAAATACCCATGCCCAGATAAAGAAAATAACCAAACCAATCCCCACAATCCAGATCACTAAGCTGGCACGTGGTAAAGGTGGCTCACTATAAGAGACATTCATTGAACGGGTGAGTTGTTGTTCTTGTTGTGGTTCGCTCATGAATTACCCCCTTGCACTTGTTTTTGTTGGGCTGTTGATTGATTAAGGACCTGATCTCTTGGACCATCCATCACGATTTTGCCATCGTTAACGACAATAATACGGTCCACTAGTTCTAAAACAGCTCGGCGGTGAGTCGCAACGACCAAAGTACGATGCGCCAGCCATCCTTTTAAATGATCAATCAGTTGTTTCTCTGCCACATCATCAATGGCTGCTGTTGGTTCGTCTAACAATAAAATGTTAGGTTGACGAATCAATAGACGAGCCAATAATAATGCTTGTTTCTGACCACCCGAGAAACCAACGCCACCCTCTAAAATCAGGTGATCCAATCCTTCTTTTTTCTCTTGAACAAAAGGTAATGCGCCCGTCACCACTAAAGCCCGAAGAATTTCTTCATCGGTTGCAAGCGGAGCACCTAAAGTAAGGTTTTCACGAATCGTACCGTAGAAAAGATACGCATTCTGGTTGAGTAATCCCATATCACGACGTACATCGGATGGATCAATTAAAGACAGATCCAGACCATCTAAATGCACTGAACCTTGAGTTGGGACTTGCATGCCTGATAAAAGCTGAAGCAATGTTGATTTACCCGCCCCATTACGCCCTAGAATTGCAATTTTTTCACCAGCGCGAATTTTTAAATGACGGATTGCCAAACTTGGTCTTGGGTCTTCTTCTCCATATTGGAACAAAGCATTTTTTAGTTCGTAATCGCCATTTAAAGCAGCTTTATGTACCAGATGTGAACGATCAGCCTGATCGATTGGACGTTGCATAAGCTCATCTAGGCTTTGTTTTGCAACTTTCGCCTGCTGTAAACGTCCTAGAACACCGGTAATCTGTGCAATCGGACCTAACATGCGTGAAGATAAAATTGAACAAGCCACTAACGCACCTGTAGTCATTTCACCATCCATCACCGCAAAACATCCTACTAAAACTACGATCGCATAGGTCAAACCCTGAAGCATTTGAGTCCATGCCATTAAGGTACCAACGATTTTACGTTGTCTCATACCAATGTCGGCTGAAACTTCATTCATGTGGTTCCACTGGTTCTGGAAGCGTGATTCAGCACGTAAAAGCTTGATGTCTTCAATACCTTGTACCGCTTCCACAAGAATGGCATTACGAATTGATGATTCTCTCATACCCTCTTGTGCGAGTTGAGCTAGCTTCTTCTGTGCCAGAATCCCCGGCAAAAGCATAAGTGGTACAACCAGCAACATCACCCAAAACAATTTTCCGCCAATAATCGCAAAGATTGTCAGGAACAGGAAAAAGAATGGGAAATCGGCAATTGCACTAATGGTGGTTGAAGTCACCAGTTCACGCACACCTTCAAGCTCACGAATTTGGGAAATAAAACTACCTGTAGACTTTGAGCGGTCTTTATTTTTGATGCGTAAGGCATGACCAAATACACGGTCTGAAACCCGTAAATCCGCGCGTTTACCAATAATATCGGATAAGTACACTCGTGATATACGTAAGGTAAATTCGAAGAGCGCTGCAATGAGTACACCACCTGCCAGCACCCATAAAGTTGGAACAGACTGTGATGGAACAACGCGGTCATAGACTTGCATTGAGAAAATAATGGTTGCCAGTGCCAAAATATTGGCAATCAGTGAGGCAAACATAATATCAACGTAGCGCTTCCAGTCTCTGAGTACAATTGACCAGAACCAGCTTGCTTCATACGGTTTGATATATTCGTCAATACGCGCATCAGGAATAGAAGTTTCAGGACGCAGAATATAGACATTTTTAATTGTCGTTTTTAAGACGTCCAAGCTTAAATTTTGGGAAAGGCCGTGATCTCCACTCAACTGGATACTGACATTTCCTTGAGTATCAGCTTTATCAACAACACCAACCTGTCCGTCGTTAAACTCGACCATAACAGGTAGGCGCCACGGATTCAGTACCTCTAAAGAAAAAGGTACTTTACGTAAATTTAGTCCAACCTGACGTGTAATGAGCTGTAAAACATCATCAAGGTTTTGATTCTGGTTCCAATCAAGTTGTAAACGGATTCTTTCTTCTGAAGGCTCAATTCGGTAATGTTTAGCAATCGTTAAGACCGCCTGTAACCAGGGCTGGTAGTTTATTTTTGTCATCATGGTTGTACTTCGAACCCCTGAATTGAAATATTATTTAAGTCATAAGCTTGGCGGGAACGTCCTGTTGCCGAAATATACTGAACAATACTGTTATAGATATCGTAACGTGCCGTCTCGAGTTCTGAGTTAGCACTATGAATGGCTTGTTCTGCGTTCAGTAAGTCAACCAATGAACGTGTACCAAGCTTGTACTGCTCTTGATAAAGTTCACGTGTACGAACTGTAGTGGCTTGGCGATTTGCTAAAACCAACATTTGACGTTGTTTATTTTCAATTTGTTCACGGCTGGTTCTAATTTGGTCGAGAACGTCCAGATAAACTGAATTGACTTTAGACTTTGCTGCTTCTTCGGCATAACTTGCCATTTTCACCTGAGAAGAAACGGCTCCACCTTGATAAAACTGACTGCTTGCTTCAAGCATGACTGAACTATATAGACCGTCGTCTTTATCATTGTTTGGGTTTCTACCATTGATGGCTTGACTCAAAGAACCTTTAACAGACAAGGTCGGATAACGTGTTAAACGAGTCTGTTCCTTTTGAGCTTTAGCCACTTCAACACTGGCTTGAGCCGCAATCATTTTTGGGATGGTATTAAACTCAGGTTCGCCATATAAATCAGATTGTTTCACCAAATCATCTGAAATAATCCAACCCGTGCGCGAGACATCTGCACCCAATAATGTTCTTAAATGTTGTTGGTACTGACGCAATAATGATTGTTGTGCAATCAAACCAGACTGGGCAGCTTGTAAATAAGACTGAGCTTGAATCGGGTCAGCCTGACTACTAATACCCGCATTTGCACGTAAGTTAGCGATTTCCTGAATTCGCTGAATACCCGCAATTTGTTGCTCGGCAATTTTATTTAATTGAAGATAGCGCTGAATATTAATAATCGACTGTGCAACATCAAGTGCAATATCATCAATGCTGACTAGAACATTGGCCTGCTCGACTTGAACCTTGGCTTGCTCAACATCAACACCTGATTTAACTTTGCCAAAATCATAGAGCATTTGAGTCGCATTTAGGGTCAATAACTGCCTACCACGCTCACCACTAGTCAAGTCACCTGTAGTGATACCACCTGAAAGCTGTGGATAATAACCAGCCTTGGCATAATCAATACCAGCATTTTGGCCAGCTAAAGTAGAAATGGCTTGAGAAATATCAGGGTTACGCTGGATTGCGATTTTCACCGCTTCCTGCAAAGTCATTTTGCTTGATGGCAAACTTGAATAAGATCCAGCCGATCGATCATTGAGTTGAACAGTCGGAAACTCCTGAACTCTAGAACGATCTAACTTAAAATTACTCAGCTCTTGCATCTTGGCAACTTTAAATTCATCACTACTTTTTGGGGCAAAAAGCTGTGATAAGTTGTCTTTTAAGGTGTGATATTGCTCACTTGGTTTAGCAGCATATATCACCATAGGTACATGCAATGAAGTTAAAAGCATCAACCCTTTCAGGAAAGCCGGCTTTTTACATGTCCTTGTTACTCTTCTCTGGTTATATCCAATCATGCTTGTCTTGTTGATCTTGTTTGTTATCGTTTAAAAGCTTTTACATTCTACATATTTTTTTGCATAAAGAAGCATAATTGCAGGAATAATTCACACATTATAGTTCTATTAAATGAATAAGTTAAATCATTGTTTTTAAAAACTAAATATAAAAAAACTAAAAAGAGGCATTGACCTCTTTTTAGACAAATAGATTAACTTTGTTATTTAAACTGTGAAATCGTCACCTAAGTAGACTTTACGAACTTGCTCGTTATCCAGAATTTCTTGTGGTGTACCTTCTGCAATTACAGCTCCTTCACTCACAATATATGCACGTTCACAAATTGCTAAAGTTTCACGTACGTTATGGTCCGTAATGAGTACACCGATGCCACGATCCTTCAAAGTCTGGATAATATCTTTAATATCTCCAACCGAGATTGGGTCAACGCCGGCAAATGGTTCATCAAGCAACATAAATTTAGGATCAGCAGCTAATGCACGTGCAATTTCAGCACGGCGGCGTTCACCACCTGACACGCTCATTCCTAATGAATCTTTAATATGACTAATTTTAAAGTCATTTAATAATTCAGTAAGACGTTGCTGGCGTTGTTGCTTATTTAAGTCCTTACGTGTTTCTAAAATGGACATAATATTTTCAGCAATGGTTAGCTTTCTAAAAATAGAAGCCTCTTGCGGAAGATATCCAATGCCCTTGCGTGCCCGTTCATGCATTGCCAAATCGGACATATCAAGATCATCAAGGTGAATTTCACCTTTGTCCATACGCACTAGCCCTACAACCATATAGAAGCTTGTTGTTTTTCCTGCACCGTTAGGGCCAAGCAAACCAACAATCTGTCCACTTTGCATACTAAAAGATACGTCTTTGACGACCCAACGCTTACTATAGTTTTTTCCTAAGTGCTTAATACACAAAGTTTGGGGTTGTTGAAGAGCTTGTTGCATTAGTCACGCGCTCCTGGAAAGCTTTTTGAACTTGATGGTGGAATAATAATCTGTACACGATTTGATGATGAACCTTGAGCTTCAACATCACCTTTGTTCATACTATATTTCAATGAGTTACCACGAATACTAGAACCATCTTGATATAAATATGCACCACCATTCAATGTAATAATGCCCGTATCTGCATTATAAACAATGGTCTGTCCTTCACCACGTGCCACGCCCTTATCAGCACTTATTTGTTGCTGAAACTTAGATGGTCGGCCTTTAGCGGTAATGGTTTGAATTTCACGCTTAGAGTTTAGCGTAGCAACAATCGAATCTGCTTGAAGCTTCATCGTACCTTGCTCAATCACGACATTACCGGTGTAAGTCGTCAAACCAGTTTTTTCGTTATAAGTTGCACGGTCTGCCACGAGTGAAATTTGTTGATTACGGTCAGACGGCAACGCAAAAGTCGAAGCTGATGATAAAGCAACGAATGTAATAACCGCAGCTTGTTTTAGGAAAGCTGAAGAACGTTTTAAATTAAGACTTTGGTACATACTTTCCTCGAATATTAAAAAATTCGTACTGACCGTTATTCAAATTGGCTTTTAATCCTTTGCTAACAAAATCGCCTTGTGGAGCTTGAACAACCACTTGATGATCCGTTTCAATCTCTCTGGTCTTTGGATAACCCGTTAACTCATCGGTTTTGAATTCAATTTTCCCTTGTGGAGCAAGTTTAGTTGCGACCACATCACCCGATAATATAACTTTACGATTATCATCATAGCCATTTGCCTGTTTCGCAAAGAACGTCGCATCAACCTTGCCATCTTTATACATAGAGGCATTAAGTTGATCCAACTTTGATGTTTTTTGTTGCATATCCTGTTCAAGCTGACGAACTTCAGCACGAATATACAAATTGCCTTGATCATCAGTTTGAGTCAAATGGACGCCCTGCGCCGAATATGTCATATTCTTCGCAGAACCAATGTCTAGTTTTTTTGCTTTGCCACTATAGTAGTAATAACCACCACTTATAGCAGCAATAACTACAGCAACAATAGATAAAACTCTGGTATCCATGAGCAGGAATAGCCTACCTTTTTAAGTAATCTTATTATTAATGCGGTACTGCAAGATATTTTTCAAGAAGTTCTTGGTAAATGCCTTTTGCGATCAGCAACATATCACAGACTTCACGTACAGCACCACGTCCGCCCATTGACTGGGTAACTAAATGCGCACGGCGACGCACTTCTTCATGACCATTTGGCACGGTAACACTCATTCCTGCGATTGCAAAAGCAGATAAATCAGGCCAGTCATCGCCCATATATAAGCAGTCGGAAGGCAAAATATTAAACTGTGCACAAGCTTCACGTAACGCAGAACCTTTGTCTTCACGACCTTGAAAAACGAGGTCTACGCCTAAATCAGACATACGTTTTTCAACAATATTACTTTTTCGGCCTGTAATAATGATGACTTTCATGCCTGCTTGCTGCACAAGTTTCATGCCTAAACCATCACGAATATCGAATGATTTAATCTCATCGCCACTATTGGTTAAAGTTACAAAGCCATCACTCAAAATACCATCGACATCCAGAACCAATGCCTGTAAGTGACGTGCTTGTTCTAACAATGCATAAGATGCCATTGATTAATTTACCCCTGCCTGAATAAGGTCATGCATACTAATTACACCAATCACTTTATTTTGGTCATCAACCACAACAAATTGACTGATTTTTTTCAGGTTAAGCTGTTGTAGAGCTTCTACCGCACGTGCTTCTTGAGAAATAGTTGACGGTTTTTTTGTCATTACTTCAGAAACAGGTAAATTCACATCGAAACCTTGCTGTTTATCAATTAAACGACGCAAGTCACCATCAGTGAAAATACCAAGCAAATGTTCCTGTTCATCTACAATCGTGGTCAAGCCTAAACGCTTATTAGAAATTTCGTAAAGCACTTGATTCATTGGCGTATCTGGTGAAACTTTTGGCAATTCATCGCCTGTATGCATGAGGTGTTTTACATGTAAAAGTAAACGCTTACCCAATGCTCCAGCAGGATGCGAGCGAGCAAAATCATCTGCAGTAAAACCACGCGCTTCAAGTAAAGCAACAGCCAGCGCATCACCCAATACTAAGGTTGCTGTCGTGCTCGATGTCGGGGCTAATCCTAGTGGACATGCTTCATCAGACTCGCCTAAAGTTAAAGCGATGTCAGCATTTTGAGGCATTGGCCCTTTATCAGTACGGCTAATGGTAATAAGAGGTACACCAAGATGTTTGATGAGTGGCATCAACATCATGATTTCATCACTTTTTCCAGAATTGGAAATCGCGATTAAAACGTCACCGCGAACCAGCATCCCCAAATCGCCATGCCCAGCTTCGCCCGGATGCATAAAGAAAGATGGTGTACCAGTTGAAGCAAAAGTCGCAGCCATTTTACGGCCAATATGCCCTGACTTACCCATGCCAGTAATCACAACACGGCCTTTACACTGTAACAATATTTCACAAGCCTGATTAAAACTGTCATTAATTTGTGTTGCTAACACGTCTAGGGCTTGCTGCTCAATACGCAAGGTTGCTAATGCGCTGCTTTGAAAATCTGTAGGATTGGGCATACGAGTTTGACTCAAAATAATTGATCTGATCTCTTATGAAGATCGGTGATTTTAATCAAAAGATTTGGGGGCATTCTAACATAACTCAATCATCTACACGTTTTTAAATGTATAAGATTTCACAAGCTTATAAAATTCTTGCATAAACCTTTGTGAAAAATGATGCATCAGTTATGATGTAACACTGTTTTTGTTGAGTGTTTGAAAACCCTTATGCAACCGTTTGTTTTATATAACTCTGAGCAACGAAAAAAAGTTGAATTTGTACCTCGCAAAGAAGGTCACATCGATATGTACGTCTGCGGTATGACCGTTTACGATTACTGTCATATCGGGCATGCTCGAGTTATGGTTGCATTTGACTACATTATTCGTTTCTTACGTAGTCAAGGCTGGAATGTTCGCTATATTCGCAACATTACCGACATTGACGACAAAATTATTAAACGCGCGAATGAAAATGGTGAAACCATTCAGCAGCTCACTACTCGTTTCATTGATGCAATGAACGAAGATGCAGCTAACTTAGGCTGTGCTGCACCTGATGAAGCACCTAAAGCGACTGAATATATTGATCAGATGCAAAACATGATTGGCAATCTGGTTAATAAAGGTTCGGCTTATCCTGCTGCAAACGGCGATGTTTATTTTGAAGTCACCAAATTTGAAAAATATGGTCGCCTCTCTGGCCGTAAGCTTGATGACATGCAAGCTGGTGCGAGTGAGCGTGTTGACGTAGAAGTTGAAAAGAAACATCCGTTTGACTTTGTACTTTGGAAACATGCTAAAGAAAATGAACCTTCATGGGCATCTCCTTGGGGCAATGGCCGTCCGGGTTGGCACATTGAATGTTCTGCAATGTCGACTTGCTGCTTAGGCAATCACTTTGACATTCATGGTGGTGGTTCAGATTTAATGTTCCCTCATCATGAAAATGAAATTGCGCAAAGTGAAGCGTCAACTGGCGAACAATATGTAAACTACTGGATGCATGTTGGCTTCATTAACGTTGATGGTGAAAAGATGTCTAAGTCTTTAGGCAACTTCTTTACTATTCGTGACGTGATGGAAAAATTTCACCCTGAAGTGATCCGCTACTTTATTGTGTCTTCACACTATCGTAGTCCTGTGAATTTCTCTGATGTGGCACTTAAAGAAGCAAAAACTTCTTTAACTCGTTTCTATCATTCATTTAAAGCTTACCAACAAGTGTACGGTCAAACGACAACTGAAACGCTTGATCAAAGCTTTATTGAACGTTTTAACAATGCGATGTGTGATGATTTCAACACTGCCGAAGCTATGGCTGTGTTGTTTGAACTGAACAAAGAATTAAACCGTGCTGTAAAAGAAGAGCAAGCTGACCAAGCGACTGTGCTTTATTCGACATTACGTCACCTCACCAACATTTTAGGTTTGGTACAACACAATGTAGATGATTTCTTAAAATCAGATATTGGACAAGAAGCGCTTACTTTGTCTGATGCTGAAATTGAAGATTTTATTCAACAACGTGTGGATGCGAAAAAAGCAAAAGACTTTGCTAAAGCAGATGGTATTCGCCAGTCTTTGCTCGACCAAGGTGTTGTATTAGAAGACACTCGTCAAGGTACAGTTTGGCGTCGTGCCGATTAAATGTTCAATTAAATCACAAGAGTGTTGACACTTTAGTGAAACACTCTATAATGTGCTCACATTGCGGGAATAGCTCAGTTGGTAGAGCATAACCTTGCCAAGGTTGGGGTCGCGAGT
>NZ_JAOVFN010000012.1:0-96795 GCF_034650275.1 Acinetobacter sp. IRS14 | reverse complement strand
GAGTTTACACATAAGAGTATCCCTCAGACGGAATAACTCTGATGCGATCTTTCATTCAGCCTGTCAAAGCCGGCTGGCAATGTGGCCAGCAGGCAAAGGATAGTGCCCAACCCTATTGCAGTCAAGCACGCAAAATGACATTTGTTTTAAATTAGATCATTAAAAAACTAAGGCTAAATAATTAAAATTTATTGTTAAATTGGGATTGAAAATTAAAGTAAATATTTGAGCTTAGGCTTTAATAAATGACCGTTAGCTTCTTTTTTATTAGAAGTTCTGCCAAAACATAAGATTTATGGTGGCAAAACGAAAGAGGGGTCGCGGACTGGTTTCGACTCCAGCACACCCGAGGGTGTCCCTCTCCCGTCCTACCATTACGGAAAGAGACAAGGAGCTTATATATCTATGTTTACTTATTCAATGTTATTTAACTTCATTAAGGCCTATAGCAAACTTGCCACCTATTAATATTATGTTATAACATAACATTAATATCACAATATAAGCCGCTAATAAATGAACCTTGTTCTCCCAGATATATCTGCCGAGCCAACTTTACCAAATGCTTATAGCCACCGCCTTGATTGGGTCGGCATGGAAAACATTGCATTACCCGTTCGAATTGAAAATACCTCATGCCCAAGCCACATAAATGCTTATGTCAGTCTGGATGATCCTTTAGTAAAAGGCATTCATATGTCGCGTCTATACACACGACTTTTAGAGTTAACATCACTCGAAAATATAAATATGTCTGATTTAAAATTAGTTTTAGAGGACTTCTTAGACAGCCATCAAAATTTATCGCAGCATGCCAAAATTGAAATTCACAGTAAACTTTATATCGAGCGACCAGCCTTAGTCAGCAAGCTTTCAGGGTGGAAAAGCTATCCTTTTGTTTTGTCATGCCAACTTTCTAATGATCAATTTGAGGCGGAATTAAAAGTCGAGATCCCCTATTCTTCAACCTGCCCATGCTCTGCGGCACTTTCAAGAAATATTATTCAACAACGGTTTGAGTCGGCCTTACAAAATCAAGAAATTCGACTTAACCAACAAGACATTATGAACTGGTTAAATACCACAGATGCAATTGCAGCAACGCCACATAGCCAAAGAAGTTTTGCCCGCCTGCAATTTAAATTAGATCAACAACTTCAAAACATTCCTCTCATCGAATTTATAAACCGAGCTGAACTGGCATTAATGACTCCTGTGCAAACTGCCGTGAAGCGTATTGATGAACAGGCATTTGCGGTTGCCAACGGTCAAAATCTAATGTTCTGCGAAGATGCATTAAGACGCCTTTATAGTTCGTTTATACATCACAAAAATATTCATGGTTTCAAATTTAAAGTGACTCATGCAGAAAGCCTGCATGCGCATGATGCTGTGGCCCAAGGGACATGGCAGTGGTAACTCTAGATCACTCATTTAATTCAATTTAAGTCAATATATTTAAACGGTTATCCAATGCTACGTAAAAATCCATCTGGCCATCTCCCTGTTATTGATCAATCAGCCTATGTCGATCAGACCGCTATTATTTGCGGCAAAGTTATTGTTCATGCCAATGTGTTTATTGGCCCTTATGCAGTGATTCGTGCAGATGAAACCGACGAAAATGGAGAGATGGAACCTATCATTATTGGTGCAAATTCCAACATTCAAGATGGTGTTGTGATTCACTCCAAAGCTGGTGCATCAGTTGTGATTGGTGAAAATACATCAATTGCTCATCGTTCAATTATTCATGGGCCTTGTGAAATTGGTCATCATGTTTTTGTCGGTTTCAACAGCGTCATATTTAACTCTAAGGTCGGTCATCATAGTGCTATTCGTCATAACGCAGTCGTTGATGGACGTGATTTACCTAACCATTTTTATGTCCCTGCAATGAGCTACATCAACTCTAAAACCGACTTAAACCAATACCCTCCGGTTGATATCTCTATTAGTGAGTTTTCCGAGAGTGTTGTCTCAACAAATATTGAATTGGTCAAAGGCTATAAGGCATTACACAATGAGTTTTAAACCCTATTCTAAAATCATTATCCGAGATGCCAATTTAGTGAATGAGGGAAAACAGGAATTTGTAGATGTACTTATTCAAGATGGTCGAATCGAAAAAATTGCTCCATCAATTTCTCATGTTGTTAATGCTAAAACCATTCATGCGAACGGGAACTGGCTGATTCCAGGAATGATCGATGATCAAGTTCATTTTAGAGATCCAGGTTCACCACATAAAGGTAGTATTGCTTCGGAATCTATGGCAGCGGTCATTGGCGGAATTACCAGTTATATGGATATGCCAAACACGAATCCCCCAACAATATCTTTAGATGCCTTAATGCAAAAAAGACAAATTGCCGCCCAATATAGCATGGCAAATTATGCCTTTCATTTTGGAGTAAGTTCTGAAAATCTAGATATTATTGAGCAGCTTAACCCCAAGCTCGTCAGCGGTGTAAAAGTTTTTATGGGAGCCTCTACTGGCAATATGTTGGTTGATGACCCACAAATTCTTGAACGATTGTTTGCCAATGTCCCTACCATTCTTTTAACGCATTGCGAATATACCCCTCGCATTAAAGAAAGAGAAAATTTATATTTCGGGAAATATGGTGAATATATTCCAGCACATATGCACCCTAAAATTCGAGATAAACAAGCATGCTTTGAGAGTTCACGTTTAGCGGTGTCTTTAGCGGAAAAATATGGAACCCAACTGCATGTTTTACATATTAGTACAGCCAAAGAATTGTGTTTGTTTAAAGATTTACCTTTAAATCTAAAGCATATTTCTGCTGAAGTATGTATTCACCATCTTAGTTTTGATGAATCAGACTATGCTGCGCTTAGCCATTTAATAAAATGTAATCCAGCAATTAAAACTCAACAAGACAAGGATGCACTCATCACTGCGATTGCTCAGTCCAATCGCTTAGATATTATTGGTACAGATCACGCACCGCATACATGGGACGAAAAACAACAATCCTATTTAAAAGCACCCGCTGGCCTGCCTTTGGTTCAACATGCTGTTCCAGCACTCATGGAACTTGTGGCGGATAAAAAAATAAGTATAGAAACAATGGTTAAGAAAACATCACACCAAGTCGCTGATTTATTTAAACTCAAAAATCGTGGATATATCCGTGAAGGTTATTGGGCAGATTTGGTTCTACTTAAAGAAAATAAAGAGGCTATTGCAGTTAAAGATCAAAAAAACTATATGCGATGTAACTGGACGCCATTTCAAAATAAAACCTTCCGCTATGAAGTCGATACAACTATTGTTTCAGGGCAATTGGCTTGGCATCAAAATCAGTTATTTTTAAGCTGTCGAGGCAAAGCATTAGACATAGATAGATAACCCAGATAGAAACAGCCTGATGTTGTGTATATTGCCGATTTGAACCAAGAAAATAATTTGCTCTTAAACTTATTTTTTCACAGGCAGTAGTAAAACGGGGTCTTCAATGTCATAACCAGTTTCTTCTGGAACCCCCAGATATTTAACGACAACCAACCTCTTATTTTGTTTAGGCACACTATAATTTTGGGAAATTTTTATTGCTTTGGTGTAATGAACCGCAACATGGGTCTTACTTTGTAAAGACGGCGATTTTACAATATATTCAGTTTTATATTGCGCGATCTTGCCTGAAGGATCAAACCAAGATGATACTTGACTCTGATGAGTTTTTAAGGTCTGAATTTTTACAGTCTTACTATTACTTACGACCAAAGGGATTAAACTTTTTTTAATTTTATTGAGAGCCTTATCAAACGCTGTACTATCTTGATCATAATCAATCTTATGTGTTTTTGGATTGATGTAGAGCGATTTAACTTCAATAAGTTTGTCAGGCGATTTGCTATTTAATAGATAATAATATAGTTGTGGTAAACGTCCTCGACCATCTTCGTAGTGTCTTAATACATAAAGTTTCTTCTCTTTTTGCTGATAACCCAATACTTCAATTTTTTGTCCACCGCCCACTGTCGCATAACTATGCGCGGATAACGTAAGAATCGTGCTAAAAGTTAGAAATCTTAAAAATTTCATCAATTCATATCCTTGTGATCTGGCAACTATATTGTATAAATATCAATCAGATTAAAATGATACTTGAGTAAGTAATACTTACTGTTTTTATATTCTTTTTGTATAGAGGCAGCCTTTTTATGGGGGCTTATTATTTATCCCCCCTTCAAAACGACTCATCCAGCTTTAGATATATGCCATCATAGACAAATGGGCTTATGCAGTATTACGTTTATAGGAGAAATAAGAACACCCTGCACACGATGCCATAATAATTGCTATTCCAATGATCTGAAAATGATTTAATCGTTCATCTAAAATCAGCCATCCAGCCAAAGCACTCACCGCTGGTGATGCGCTCACTAATATTCCAAAAACTCGCGGATGCAGTTTTTTCATAGCAACCATATCTAATATAAATGGAATGGCACTTGCTAGCATCGCCATGAGTAAACATGTCAAAAGAATCGTATAACTATCAAAAATATGAATAATGTGAGAAGCCCCTAAAGGTGTGGCAAACAAAGCCGCTAGAAACATTCCTGTTGCAACTGAGCTACCACCACCTTGCGCAACTTTAGAGCCATAAATAATATACAGTCCCCAACCCACGGCAGCCACAAGCGCATACGCCATACCAATAAAGCTAAAGTTATTATTTGAATTGCCCATAGGTAAAAAAAGCAAACCAATAAGAGATAATGCTCCCCAAAAATAATCTAATTTATTTTTAGACATTAAAATAGCGACCGTAAGCGGTCCTAACACTTCGATGGAAATAGCGATCCCAACAGACATATAAGAAAATGCTTTATAAATTAAAGTATTCATTAAAGTCAGGATTGCCCCATAAATAATGAGATTTTTCCAATTGGTCTGTCTGTTCCAGTCTCTCCAAGGTTTATAAACAATCCATAAGAAACATGCTGCTAAAGCAAGTCGAGTTAAGGTCACTCCTTCTGCACTCAGAATTGGAAAAAGGGCTTTTCCTATTGATGCTCCTATTTGCACAGAAACTAAAGATAGAAATGCGGCTGCAAATGCCATGCCTTGCTTGGAGTTTGTCTCAATCATCATATTTACCACTCTGGGAATGATTGAAATTTTAATTCTATGTAATCGATATATTTCTTCTATTTCTCTCAATAAAACGATTAAATAACTCTATATTTAAAGCTTAATGAGAGATTTACTCATGTCAGAAATTTCTTTAGATAATTTTGATTATGCAATCTTAAGAATACTGCAAAAAGACAATAAAACTTCGCATCGAGAAATTTCTGAAAAAATTGGTCTATCCTCCGCTTCCGTTCAAAGACGTATATCTCGTATGGAAGAGAAGGAAATTATTTTAAGAAATTGCGCTATTTTAAATCCGCTAAAATTTGGAGAAAAAATTACGTCTATTATTGAAGTCCGACTTAGCGAAGACCGCTCTGTAGTGATGGATAGAGCGAAGCAATACTTTGCTTCTGTTGATGAAATTCAACAGTGCTACTTTGTGAATGGAGGAGTCTCTTTTATCATTATCATGCTGAGCAACAACTTATCTCATTTTGAAAGTTTAGTTAGAAAACATTTTGCGGATAATGAAGATGTAAAAACATATCGAACCTTAATTGTTTTAGATCGTGTAAAAGTAAACTTTGAGTTAAATATTTAACTTTTCTATTTTGACTTCTAAACGTTTTAGTCGTTTTATAAAACTTAAAAAGAGGCCGAAGCCTCTTTATTTTTACTGCAATGAAAATCAGTCATCAATCATGGCAAACTCTTGTTCAGGCGTGCCTTTCACCAAATGATGACGGCTGTATAACAAGTAATAGAGTATAAATCCGACATAAATCAGCGCAGCCAATAACCAAACTTTTGGATTTACCATTAAACCTGCAACTACAGCAACAGCAGCGAGAACCAAGGCGATACAAGACGTCCATATTCCACCAGGCGTTTTATAAGGGCGTGGTAATTCAGGGCGAGACAAACGTAATTTAATGTGTGAGAGCATCATCAACACATAAGAGATTGTTGCACCGAATACAGCCATTAAAATGAGTAAGTCACCCTCACCTGTTAAAGAGAGTAAAAAGCCGATAATGCCCGGAATGATAATGGCCCAATATGGCGCTTTATTTTCATTGGTAAGCGATAAGTTTTTTGGTAAATATCCAGCACGTGACAATGCAAAGATCTGACGTGAATATGCATAAATAATTGAGAAGAAACTTGCGACAAGTCCAGCAAGACCGACAAAGTTGACAAAGCTTGCCAACCATGTGTGCTGACCATACACCGCAATGAGTGCATCAACTAAAGGTGCCCCTGAGTTTTTTAAAGCATTTGAACCTGCTGCACCTGCTCCTAAAAATAAAATTAAAAGTGCAAACGATGCCAATATCAACATTGAACCAATCAAGCCGCGTGGCAATGAACGTACTGGATCTTTTGCTTCTTCGGCTGCAAGTGGCACCCCTTCAACCGCAAGAAAAAACCAGATGGCATACGGTACTGCGGCCCATATTCCCATATAGCCAAATGGTAAAAAGTGACTCGCACCTGCATGAGAACTGACTGGAATATCAAACAAACGTGCGCTGTCAAAATGTGGAAGCATCGCAACGATAAATACGACCAGTGCAATACAAGCAACGGCGGTAATTCCAAACATGATTTTAAGCGCTTCACCCGCACCTTTCAGATGAATGCCCATGAAAACTAAATAGCAAATTAAATAAACTGCCCAGCCGCCAACTCCAAAGAGTGATTGGCAATATGAACCGATAAATACGGCAATCGCGGCGGGTGCAATTGCATATTCAATTAAAATCGCAGTTCCTGTGAGGTATCCTCCAAAAGGACCAAATGCAACACGAGCAAAACTATAACCACCGCCAGCAGTGGGCAACATCGTCGACATCTCAGACATCACAAAGCTCATGCAAAGATACATAAACGCGACGATGACTGTTGCAATAAAGAGTCCTCCCCAGCCGCCTTGTGCCAACCCAAAATTCCAACCCGCAAAGTCACCCGAAATGACGTAAGAGACACCCAGCCCCACTAAAAGTAACCAACCTACTGCCCCCTTTTTTAACTGACGTTTTGCAAAATACTCTGCGTCCTGTTGTAAAGCACCAACATCTACGCTTAATTCAGATTCTTTCATTGTCGTATGCCTTATCGACTAAATTTACACCACCAATAGTTGCGCAAAAGATATTCATAAAACTTGACAGCAAAACATCTCCCCGACCACTTGAAGTCAAGTTGATTCATTTTTTCTTTTATAAGATCGACGGCATCTCAACACGAAACGTGTTTAAAAATTAAATTGAGGAGATGGGTTATGTCTGTAGAACAAAATGAATTTTTAAGCCAAGTTCAATTACAAATACTGGCAGAACAAGCAATTAAGCAATATCCATCAGACTATCAAGGACAGGTCAAACTACTGTGTCAGTCTGAAAATGCAACCTATCAAGTTTCGACTGGGTCTGCCCGATATGCACTTCGAATTCATCGCCCCAATTATCACAGCAAACTCGATATACAAAGTGAGCTTGAATGGTTAGATGCTTTAAATGCCAGCGGTATTCAAGTTCCTGTTGCGATTGCAGATCAATCGGGTGAACGCGTCATTACCTTGAAACTATCGAATGATATTTATCGTTATGCAGTTCTTTTCAACTGGGTTGAGGGCGACATGCCGACTGTTGAAGTTGACCCCACTGCATTTGAACAATTAGGACAAATTACCGCAAAGTTGCACGTACATAGTAAGACATGGCAAGCGCCTGAAAACTTTCAACGTATTGTGTGGAACCATGAAACCATGGTCGGTGCAGATGGTCACTGGGGAAACTGGAAAAATGCACCTCATTTAAGACCACAAGATCACGGCGTAATTGAAGAAGCCATTGCACAAATTGCGAAAGATTTAAATTTCTTTGGCAAAACCCAAGAACGTTATGGCCTGATTCATGCCGATTTGCGTTTAACCAATTTATTACTACAACAAGAACGTATCGGCGTGATCGATTTTGATGACTGCGGCATGAGCTGGTTTATGCATGATCTCGCTGCTGCGATTAGCTTCAATGAACATTATGCAAATGCGCCTCATTGGGTTGATTACTGGTTAAAAGGCTACGAGCGCGTAGGTCATATTCAGTCTGAAGAATATGAAATGATCCCAACTTTTATCATGCAACGCCGCATTCAAATGATGGCTTGGAATGGTTCTCACGCACAAACAGAAATGGCTCAAAGCCTCGGCGATCAATGGTCCAATGAAACTGTGCGTCTCTGTAAAAAATATTTAAACGGACAAATGCCTGTCGGAATTTGAAAAGTGATTTAGATCGCTTTTCCTCATTTTCAATTTTTAGTTTTTAAATTTTATAGAATTTAAAGGAAGGGTTTATGCAAGCTACCCATCAACTGAGCAAAGTTGCCAAAGCACTATTACTCACCAGTAGTCTGGCAAGTATGATTGTTCTAAGCGCATGTAACTATAACCCTATACAAAGCACATCTCCCGCTGTCGCTATTCCCAAAAAGGAATATATCCAAAAAGGTCAATGGGACGCTTTTAACTTTGACCAACTTAATCAATTAATTGCTAGCTATGGAAAAGATAGCTCAAACTACAATCCTGACAAGCGTCCGTATATTGTCACTGACTTTGACAATACTTCGGTATTTTTAGACATCGAAGAAGCAACTTTAATTTATCAGCTTGAACACTTAGCGTTTAATGTCACGCCAGAGCAGCTTAATCAGATTATTCGTAAAGGGATTAGCTCGCAAAATTTTGAAGCGGCCTACAATAACCAGCAAGGCCAAGCCGTCAATATTGATAAAATCGCCCCAGATATTATTGCGAGCTACTCATGGCTTTATCACCACTATAACGGTCTAAAAGGTAAGCAAAGTCTAGATCAAATTAAACAAGACCCGCATTATCTCGATTTCATTACTAAAATGAGATATCTATATGCAGCGATTGGAGACACGTTTGATCATGAAGTTGCATATCCGTGGGTCACTTATTTATTTACCGGACTTACCGAACAAGAAGTCCGTAATTTGGTGAAAGCAACGGTGGCTTGGCAAATGCAGCAACCGATTGGACCAGTAACATGGACCTCTCCCGCAGCACTTTCGGGCCAAGCAGGCGTTGTGAAAACCACTTGGGAAAATGGTTTAAGACCATACCGTGAAATGCAAAATCTATTTAAGGCCTTTCAGGACAATGGCATTGATGTCTATGTCTGCTCGGCATCTTTTATTGATGTGATTAAGGAGATTATTTCTAATCCAGAGATTGGCTATAACATTAATGAAAAAAATGCCTACGCGATGGAGTTGGAACGAGATGCACAAAATCGAATTTTACCCGAGTTTCGTCATGGCTATGCGCAAACTCAAGGTAAAGGCAAAACCGCAACCATCCAGCGTTTTTTAGTCTCTAAATATGGTTACGGGCCAATTTTTATCGCAGGTGACAGTGAAGGCGATCAAAATATGATGCAAGATTTTGCGGCGACTCAGAAGGTTCTGATTATCAATCGATTGCGCAGTCCAAGTTCAGATATTGGAAAATTTTCTCAGCAGGCTGTGCAGAGCTATGGTCAAGCCAATACTAAGTTCTTACTACAGGGCCGCGATGCCAATACAGGTCAATTTAGACCCTCAATGGCCAGTTTAAGTTATGGCGCGCAAACGGCAAAAACTACAAAAAATTAATATTTCACTTATTTTCTCATGCCTACAATACATGTTGTATGCATGAGAAGCCGCTTAATTTCTTGTTTGAGTTCTGCCCTTTTTGCCTATATCTAATGCATTTTCTGCCTTCTTTTAGTTCGCTACCCAACCTTAAATACAACTCTTGATCTCTTCTTAAAGAGTCAAATCTGAAACTTAAAACAGCAACACATAAGTCATTATTTTATAAAAGTTTTTAACAAAACAAAATCATGGACGTAAGCAAAAACTGGTATGGCTTTTGCTTAATATAAGAATAGTTAGGAATAAATATCATGAGACTTGACATGTTACATCTCAACCCAGCTCATCTTGTCGACTCAAATATGTGTAATCAAGGTGTATTGTCTGCAGCTGCCTCTGGATTAAGCGAGTTTATTCGTCAAAAAGGTGCAGATGTTGATCGCGTTTTAGGTATTAGTGGTATTAATCCTGAACTTTTAATTAGCCCAACGTTGAGCTTACAACTGCCCAATTATTGCAAGGTGCTAGAACAGGCAGCACTGGTTTCTGGTTGTGATAATTTTGGCCTGCATTATGGTCAACAGTTTCAACCGAAATCCTTAGGCCTGATTGGGTACATTGGTCTTTGTTCAAATACATTAGAGTCTGCACTCATGAACATGACCAATAACTTTTATTTGCATCAGAAAGATACGCTTAA
Organism: Acinetobacter sp. IRS14; assembly: GCF_034650275.1. Taxonomy (NCBI): domain Bacteria; kingdom Pseudomonadati; phylum Pseudomonadota; class Gammaproteobacteria; order Moraxellales; family Moraxellaceae; genus Acinetobacter; species Acinetobacter sp. IRS14. The sequence goes on along the minus strand of NZ_JAOVFN010000012.1, from coordinate 86,308 downwards.
TCGAATGGTCGATTTAGGAGATAGCTGGCGCATAGATTATCAGGTTCAACACGGCGCGATTTTAACTCGCCGCCAAGATGCAGAACTGACCATGGGCATGTTTATGAATGTGATTCGTGAAGTGATGGGTCCTCATTATTCACCACGCGCGATTCACTTTGAGCATACTCGCCCTGAATTTTGGCAAGAACACAGCAAATTATTTAACGCACCTGTTTATTTTGATCAACCTTTTAACTCCATCATCATTTCAAAAAAAGACGTCCAGCATACTATGCCGGGGCGTGATTCTATTTTATTAACAGTAATTTTAGATACGCTGCTGTTACTCAATCGCTCTTCTCAAAGTCAAAGTCTTGCAGATCAAGTACGTTCTCACATCCAACTTGAACTGAGTGAAGGTGAACCAAACCTTGAAAAAATCGCTCATGATATTGGTTTAACGAGCTGCACCCTTACCCGCCGTTTAAAAAATGAAGGACTGACCTTTACCCATTTAGTCGATCAGGTTCGTTGTGAATTGGCTGAGCATTATATTAAACAAAAAAATATTCCAATTTCAGAAATGGCATTCTTATTAGGTTACTCAGAAGTAAGTGCTCTATCACGTGCATTTAAACGCTGGTTTGGTGTTACACCACGTCAATTAAGACACTAAAGCATTGCAAATACAGGCCTTGAATAAAGGCCTTTTTATTATTTAAGTAATTCGAAATAACTTTTACAGCCACAAAATAATTGAACAACAAAATACCCTTCAAATTAGATTTAACATCCAACTTGAAGGGTATTTTTATATTTAAAGTGACTTACTTTAATTTTGTTAATGCTTGATCTAAAGCGCCAACTAACCAATCGATATCTTTTATTTGGAAAGCCAAAGGTGGGCGCAGTTTTAATACATTGCCATAAGGACCTGCAACTGAGGTTAAAACTCGATGAGTGTTTCTGAGTTCTTCAATAAGGTTCAAAGCCAATGCTTTATTCGGCTCTTTTGTAGCTCTATCTTTAACCAGTTCAAACCCGATAAACAGACCTGCGCCACGTACGTCACCCACCATCTCATGTTTATCCATAAGTTTAGTGAGTTCTTTTAGAAGTAGCCCTCCCACATATTTACTATGGGTTTGCAATTCTTCTTCCTGAATGACTTTAAGTACAGCCTGTGCCGCTGCCATAGAAACAGGATTACCGCCAAAGGTATTAAAATAGGGAATTTTATCGCTAAAAGCAGCGAGGACTTCACTCTTGGCTAAAAGCCCTGACACTGGCACCCCGTTACCCATTGGCTTACCTGTGGTAATGATATCAGGCACAACATTGTGACGACCAAAGCCCCAGAAAGAATCACCAGTGCGCGCGAAACCCGGTTGTACTTCATCCGCAATAAAGATACCGCCATTGGCATGCACGACATCAACCGCTTTTTGTAAGAACCCAACAGGATTAGGCATCACACCGTCAGAAGAGAATATTGAGTCCGCTAAAAAACCTGCAAACTTGATGCCTTTTGCATTCATATCGTCAATTTGTTGTTGAATCTGCTGAGCAAACCATTCACCCAAATCATCAGTTTGAATTCGATAATAATCAGGTGCTGGAACTAAACGGGTTGTAGCATCTAAAGGCTGCTCAGTTCCAAGCGCTGGAGAGCATCCTGAGGTTAAGCTACTGGTTCCATGATACGACTCTTGAGACACAATGATTCCTGTACCGCCGCTATATTCACGTGCAATACGAATCGCTAAATCATTCGCTTCCGAACCCGTACACATATACATGGCACGGTCAATTTCATCAGGAGTGGTTTGTAAGAGTTCTTCGGTGTAATCCAAAATATTTTCATGTAAATAACGGGTATGCGTATTGAGCATTTTCATTTGCTCATTTACCGCTTCAATCACCGCAGGATGACAATGACCAATGCTGGCAACATTGTTGTAAACATCTAGATATTGATGACCTGCTGCATCCCATAAATATTGCCCCTGTCCTTTCACCAGATGCACGGGATTACGATAAAACAAGCGATAGGATTCACCTAAAATTTTATTTCTTTTATCGGTCAGTTTGCGGGTAGCATGGTCCAGCTCAGCAGCATGTTCTGGACGAAAGCTATTGGTATCCATAATGGTTGAACGCGTACCCATGAATGACTCCTCTATTTATATTCAGCATACTTTTGTGCGAGACGATAACTGACGTAGGCAACTCATACGCTGATTCGAAATATTTCAGTATTTGATTGAAGTTACGCAAACCATATTGCTTAAGTCTCTTTAAAAAAACTTGACCTCAGACCACTTAAGCCACGATTTGAAGTCAACTTATTAGTCTAATATCGCAACGCTCAACTATTCTTTTCTTTAAGACTATTTTTAAATCTTTTTTTATTTAAAGCTGCCTTAGTTTTTTTTAAGACATATTCAAGCGTGGCTAACAACCAGACTTTTGGGCTAACCATTAGACATCCATTTACAGCAGCAAGAATCAAGAGATACGGGGAACTAACACTTTTTAAAATATTCTCTAGGCGTTACACCAAAAGCTTTTTTGAATGCATGGCTAAAATGTGAAAAATCAGTAAACCCATAATCTAATGCCACTTCTGAAATGCTAGCCACCCGACCACTTTTTAGTGCATCACGACTTGCTATTAAACGTTCACACCAAATGACTGACATTACTGTCTTTTGATGTCTCGCAAATGCCCTACTCAATGTACGTGTTGATACACAATGTGCCTGTGCAATCTTTTCTAGGTTAAGTTCAGGATTTTGTAAATTTCGCAAAATAAAACTCATCGCTTTACTATATAAATCCCGTTCAATATTTACTTTAGCAATATCCTGTACTTCTAAGCTTAATACCAATAACTCTAAAGCTGATTTAGCAAAGCGTTCAGCAAAATCCATGTTAGTAAAATCAAATTTATCGTCTACTGATTGGCGTAGCATTTCACGCAAAGGAATAATTCCCGGTCGCGTTTCATCTAAAACTTGAGCAGTTAAATGTTCAATGTTAGGTACACGATTGATTAATAAATGACGAGGAATTCGGATTAAGTGATTTTTGTTGCCTGCTAAATTGAACTGAAAGGTTTGTGCCGCATCGTATAGCATGAGGCTATTATTTTGGTATTGGGTAGCCCTGCCACCTTGGGCTATTTGTCCACAGCCATCTTCCATAAAGCCAAGCCATAAGTCGTCATTTGGCCCAAACCGTAGATGCTTTTCGGTGCGTTCCCAAAAGTGCATAGTGGATGAAACGGTGCATATATCTATCAAACCAAGCTGACGTACACTTAATTCACCATTAAAAATTTTTTCATTTTCAGGCTTACTTTGAGCTGGAATACAGTGCCGAAGGACAACATCATTCCAATATTCGAAACGTTCGGATGCACTTATATCTTGAGTTGAATAATGAATCGGATTTAATGACTGATAATGATTCATGGCAATTTAATCCCTTATACGACTACGCAAGATGTCAAAAAATATGGCCTTGCTTTCATCAAGCAACTTTCATACCACTACTCTTCTGTTATCTCTGTGCATAGTTGAAGCCTTTTCCATAAGACTCATCTGTTCTATTTATCTACTTATACTTTTACATGCTGATCGAGCAATCCTGCATCATCAACAGCTCACTATAAATTAAACGATATATTTTTTTTGATCAAATTAAAACCTGTCTTTTTAAAACAAGAGATTGTCCATTCTGACCAAGTTTCATTTTATGCCTTGCGTAATATCAATATAACAACGGCGCTCCAGAACATAGATAACCGTTAAAGCAATACAAATTTTGCGATAGAAACCGCTGCAACAAGAGATGTAGGAGAAAGAAAATGGAATCAGCAATCGACAAACATCTAAAATGCCCTCGCACACTTAGCCGACGAATTCATGATGAATATGAACCACCATTTGCTATGTGGGTAGCACGTGCTGATGAAGATCTCGAACAAGTTGTGATGGCTTATTTGGGGATACAGTTTAAACCTGATCAAAAAGCTGCTGCTATAAAAGCGATGCAGCATATTGTGAAAAGTTTTGGTTTGGAAAATGGGCCATTAAACCATGATATAACCCATCATACTGATAATCAGAACTATGAAAATTATATTGTGGTTGGTTACTGGCGTGATCCAGCTGCTTACTGTCAATGGGCACGTTTAGCAGAGGTTAATGACTGGTGGAGTTCAGATGATCGACTAAATGATGGTATCGGTTATTTTCGTGAAATTGTTTCACCGCGGGCTGAACAATTTGAAACTTTATATGCATTTAAAGAAGATTTGCCGGGTGTGGGCGCGCTCATGGATCGTATCAGCGATGATATTCAAGAACATGGATATTGGGGATCAGCACGAGAACGCTTTCCGATTTCACAGACAGATCGCATGTTAGCCAATGGCGAATTAACTATACTTTCAGGTGACCCTCAAAAAGGTGGACGTGTGGTCATACAAGGCCATGACAATATTACGTTAATTCGTTCTGGTCAGGACTGGGTCAATGCAGATGAGCAAGAAAGAGCATTATATTTTAATGAAATGCTGCCTTCATTGCAGGATGGCATGGATTTCCTTCGTGATGAAGGCCAATCTGTAGGATGCTATAGCAACCGTTTTGTTCGAAATGTTGATCATGACGGTAACTTACTTGATATCGCTTACGATATAGGCTACTGGCGCTCATTAGATAAACTAGAACGTTGGGCAGAATCACATCCCACACATCTCAGAATTTTTACTACTTTCTTCAAAGTTGTTACAGGCTTACAAAACTTGCGTCTTTATCATGAAGTTTCAGTCAGTGATGCCAAACATCAAATATTTGAATACATCAATTGCCATTCCCAAACAGGCATGATGCGCGACGCACAAACCACCTAAATACCCCCAAATTATTTTATTTCACCAGAACACAAGCACAGTCTAACTGTGCTCATGGCTGGCTATTGCCTAAAGGAAATGAAAATGAATTCAAAATATTATAAATATTACATGATGTTAATAGCTCTACTGGCTGCATATGCTGAAACACACGGGGCTGAAGTTATGCCGGGTGATTATGAACAAGCTCCCGGTGGTCTAACTCTCGGTGCAATCTATTATCAACATGCCACGACCGATGCACTCTATAGCAATGCTTCAACCGCCGCAAAAGATATGAAAGTCGAATCAAACATAGGAATCGCAAGGATGATCCATGTATTCGAACTCAGTGATCGCGTCACAATTGAGCCACAGTTCTTATTACCCTTTGGTCGCGTTGAAGGCAAAGACAATGCCAGCGGACTGGGTAGCACCTCTGGTATAGGAGATCTTATTTTAACTGCACCTGTCCGCTACCGTCTAAATGATGCCAAAGATGTTCTTGCAGGAACGCTTTATATTAATGCTCCGACCGGAGATTACGACAATGATAAAGCATTAAATTTGGGGAGTAATCGCTGGAAATTTGATTTACAGGGTGCATATGTTAAACATTTCACACCAAACTGGGCATTAGATCTGGTGGGTGATGTGGTGTTTTACACCAATAACGATAATTACGGGACAAATTCTGACACCCTTAAACAAGATACTTCATTTGAAACACAAGTCATGGGACGTTACATGCCAAATGCCACAACTTCAGTGGGATTAGGTATCGGTCATAACTGGGGTGGCGAAACCAAAATTAATAATGTTTCACAGGGTAACTCCACCGAAACTACCAACATTCGCTTTGCTATTAGCAAGTTTATGACGCCTAAAGACCAATTCGTCGTGCAGTTGGGACGTGATCTTTCAGTTGAAAATGGCCTCAAAGAAGATTTTCGTCTGAACTTGCGTTATTTACGCATTTTTTAAAAGTTAGCCGATATCAGGATAACTACTCATGTTGTCCTTTTCGAACAAATGTCTGGCGCTTTAAATCAAGTTTTCAAGAAAAGAACAGACTAATTTAAAGAATATCTTCAGTCAGAATAACAAGTGACGGGTAAAAAATTATGGCGATTCAAAGACCAACTATCGACGATTTAAAACAGATTGCAAGCAATCTGCACATGCAGTTGACTGACTTAGAAGCCGAAGAATATCTAAGCATTATGCAGGCTAATTTTGATGCTTATGATTTGATTGATGAACTGGCAGATGAAATTCCGGAAGTTCATTACTCACGTACAGAACCTTATCGACCTGACGTAACCGAAAATCAACTAAATGCATGGTATTACAAAACTGAAGTCAAAGGTGCTCCAACTGGAAAACTCTCAGGGAAAACCGTTGCTCTCAAAGATAATGTATCACTTGCTCAAGTTCCAATGATGAATGGCTCATCGACCTTGGAAGGTTTCGTTCCAGATTATGATGCCACTGTCGTTACTCGTATGCTTGATGAAGGCGCTACGATTTTAGGTAAGGCGACCTGTGAACATTTTTGTCTTTCAGGTGGCAGCCATACCTCAGACCCTGCCCCAGTACACAACCCCTATCGTCACGGTTATTGTGCAGGTGGTTCATCATCTGGCAGTGCTGCACTTGTTTCAAACGGCGATGTTGATTTAGCAATTGCCTGTGATCAAGGCGGTTCGATCCGTATTCCCGCTGCTTTTTGTGGTGTTTATGGGATGAAACCAACCCACGGATTGGTTCCATATAGCGGGATTATGCCTATTGAAAATACTATTGATCATGCAGGTCCAATAAGTCGTTCGGTTCAAGATAATGCGCTACTGCTTGAAGTCATCGCAGGTAAAGATGGGCTAGACCCACGTCAGTATGGTGTTCATGTTGAAAACTATACAAGTTATTTAAATCGCGGTGTGAAGGGTTTAAAAATCGGTGTTGTTAAGGAAGGCTTTGCTCTACCCAACATGGATCAACGAGTGGCAGAAAAAGTCCGCCAAGCCGCAGCTGAGTTTGAAAAACTCGGTGCCATTGTTGAAGAAATCTCTTTGCCTGAACATCAATTGGCAGGTGCATTATGGACACCGATAGGCTGCGAAGGTCTGACTGCACAAATGATGCACGGGAATGGCATGGGCTTCAATTGGTCAGGCTTATACGATGTCAAACTACTCGATAAACACAAAGACTGGCGTCAAAAAGCCGATCAGCTTTCTCCAACCTTAAAAGTCTGCATGTTTGTGGGCGAATATGGCATTCGGAACTATTCAGGTCGTTACTACGCTAAAGCACAAAATATTGTAAGACGTGCCCGCGCAGGTTATGACCAAAAATTAGCTGAATACGATCTTCTATTAATGCCAACTTTGCCAATTGTTGCTCAACCTCTACCTGACTCAGACAGTTCATTAACGGAATACATTACCCGTGCCTTTGAAATGATTGGAAATACAGCCCCACAAGATATTACAGGTCATCCAGCAATGAGTGTGCCATGTGGGCTAGTAGATGATTTACCCGTTGGCATGATGCTGATCGGACGTCACTTTGACGAAGGCACGATCTATCAAGCAGCAGCCGCTTTTGAAGCAGCCGTTGACTGGAAAACTTTTTAAGTTAAACAAAACCCAAAACGTTCAATCAATCAAACCATTTCTTCATGAATATGGTTCGTTGAAACTCATCTCTACCAAGGAGTCTTACACGTGAGTACATCTGTTTCTAAAACATCAAACTCCACCCCAGGCGAGAGAGCATGGGCATTACACACAGTCCTTAGCAATAAAGGATTAATACCTGAAGGATTTATCGAAGGTTTAACCGACCTGCTTGCCAATAAGTTTGATCCAGCTAACGGCGCTCGTGTTGTTGCTAAAGCTTGGACTGACCCAGCCTATCGTGAGCTGTTGTTAAGTGATGGTACGGCAGCTTGTGAAATGTTTGGTTATACCGGCCCACAGGGTGAATATATTGTTGCCCTTGAAGATACGCCAACAATCAAAAATGTGATTGTTTGCAGCCTTTGTTCTTGCACGAACTGGCCCGTTTTAGGCTTGCCGCCAGAATGGTACAAGAGCTTTGAATTCCGAGCACGATTAGTACGTGAAGGTCGCACGGTACTAAAAGAACTGGGCACGGAACTCCCTGAAGATATCAAAATTAAAGTATGGGATACCTCTGCCGAAACACGCTATCTAGTATTACCAATGCGCCCAGAAGGAACTGAACATATGACTGAAGAAGAGCTTCAACAGCTCATCACCAAGGACGTACTTATTGGTGTTGCATTGCCAAAATTACCTTAGTTTTTGAGCACACTTTTTAGCAACGATATAGTGGAGTAAACATAATGGATGGTTTTCATGATTTAGGTGGTAAGCAAGGTTTTGGCGCAATTGATCACCAAATTAATAGTAAGAGCTATAAACCTGTATTTAAAAAAGACTGGGAACACCTCGCCTACACATTAATGTTTTTAGGCGCAGGACATCTCAATAAATTTAATATTGATCAGATTCGTCATGCGGTTGAGCGTATTGGATTACGGCAACACGTTGGGACTGAATATTACGAGCGTTATGTGATTGCAACAGCCACTTTGCTTACAGAGACTGGTGTAATTACGCAAGAAGAACTCGATGAAGCTTTAGGATCTCATTTTCAACTTGCTACCCCAAATCATTCAAATGGTCGCGAAGCAATTTCAGGGCGTCCACCATTTGAAGTTGGAGACGTGGTTACAGTCCGTGATGAATCGATTTCCGGTCATATTCGTGTACCCGCCTATGTAAGAGGAAAAACAGGCGTTGTCCTTCACCGAACCACGGAAAAATGGCCATTCCCAGATGCTGCCGGCCATGGACATTCCAATGCATTACCCCAACCCACTTATCATGTTGAATTTTCAACACAGGAATTATGGGGAGATGCAGGTCTTGAAGGTTCTGTAGTCGTTGATTTATTTGAGAGCTATTTAGATAAAGCTCAGACCTCTTAACCTGATTTTCTATATTAACTATCACGAACTATGAGGTCAGGCATGACAGCAATATCATTAAAATCAGAATTTGAACTTAATTCGTCTCGTATTCCTGTGACTGTTTTATCTGGCTTTTTAGGTTCAGGTAAAACGACCCTACTCAACTATATTCTGAATCATCAGCAGAATATGAAAGTAGCAGTAATCGTCAATGATATGAGTGAAATTAATATTGATGTTGAAGATGTGCGCCGTCATGTAGATCTCAGTCGTGGTACTGATCAATTAATTGAAATGAGCAACGGATGTATCTGCTGCACCTTAAGGGCTGATTTACTCGAACAAATTAGTACTATCGCGCAGAAGTCACAGTTTGATTATATTTTAATAGAATCTACAGGTATTTCAGAACCCATGCCTGTTGCTGAAACATTTGCTTTTCTTGATCAAAATGGCTTTAGCTTAAGTGAGCTGGCTCGTTTAGATACTCTGGTCACTGTAGTAAATGGCGAAAACTTTACTCAAATGATTCAATCTACTGACAAAGTTGAAACGGCTCATCAAGAAGAAGAGTCCATATCGACAACACGCCCACTATCGGATCTCCTGATCGAACAAGTTGAATACGCTAATGTTATTTTAGTTAGTCGTGTTGATGTGATTGGACAAGAACAATACTCTCAATTGCAATCACTGCTCAATGAACTGAACCCAGCAGCAGAAATTTTACCCATGTCCTTTGGTGAAATTGATTTGGAAAAAGTTCTAAATACACACAAATTTAATTTGCCTGATTTAGTGAAATCTCCAGGATGGATGAAACAGATGGATCCGAATGAAGAGATTCATTCTGAATCTGAAAATTATGGTATTTCTTCTTGGGTATATAGTGAGCGTCTACCCTTTCATCCTCAGCGTTTTCAGAACTTTTTACATCAAGCGTGGAATAACGGTGCTCTATTACGCTGTAAAGGATATATCTGGTTTGCCAATCGTTATCAGGATACTGCAATGCTGGTTCAAACAGGAAATCAATTTGCATGGGAATACGTAGGAAAATGGTGGAATTTCATTCATCAGGCTGACTGGCCTCAAGATGTTTATCGTCGTAATAGTATTTTTGAAAAATGGGATGAACGTACAGGTGACTGTCGACAAGAAATTGTTTTTATCGGACAAGGCATTAATTGGGAACAACTTCAGCAGCAACTCAACGATTGTTTATTAACAATGGAAGAAATTAAGGATGGACCTGATGTTTGGTCAAATTATTAATATTTAATAAATCCAAGTAATCATGCTACGAAATTATTTTTAACTTTCTTATGCGGCTAAGCGCAAGCTTTATTTAGCTATGCCTTTTTATAATGCTCTACCCCTATATTCTGAGTGAGTGATGACAATCTCATTTGTATCACTTCACTTTCGAACTTATTCCTACATCTTATTCAACCCACTCAAAAAACAATCCAGCACCTTTTCCTGATCGACTACCTCATCTGAGCTTAGATGCTGAATAATTGCACCCTCAATCATATATAAAAATAGTTTTGCGTCCTGAAAAGTTGCATCGTTTTTTAGTTTTATGAGCTGACTATAGATTTCATTGATGAGCCACGTTCTATATTTAATTGCGACTTGATAGGCTTTTGAATAGGTCAGTTTTATCTCAAAAATGGCTTTAAACAATAAATAGTACAATCCCTCTAAATCGGTATGTAAAAGATAAAGCGCCTTGAGTTTATCCCTAGCACTTGTGTGGCTGGTGTACTCAGCAATTGAAACTACTTTTTCTTTTAAACGTTCTTTTTGCACGATTAGACAGATTTCAATAAACCGCTCTTTCGAGTGAAAGTAGTTATAAAAAGTCGCTTTTGGAATTTCGCACTCTTTCACAATTCTGTCGACCCCAACCGTATGAAACCCAAAATGGTGAAATAAATGAATTGATGTATTAATGACTTGCATGGCACGTGCTGGAAGAACTAAGTTTGGCATCGTTTTACCGCTATAAATTCTTGTTGTTTCTAAATGAGATACTTTTTTGGGAGAAAAAAAGGCACAGCAAAGCCATAAAGACTGTGCGTGGCACATCTCGATTTTGTTATTGCTAAGTTTTAAATAAAAAAGACTTAAAGCCTGAAAACCTTAGGGCAATCAAGCTGCTTTAAAATTTTAAGCTGTGTCGTTATAGCTTTTGGCATTGAGAGCCAAGAAATAATGGATGTGCAAAGCCAACTCCTTTTTATTGGGAGTTCTGCCAGACATTAAAATTATGGTGGCAGAACGAAAGAGGGTTGACGAACTGGTCACACGAGGCCAGCACACCCGAAGGTGTCCCCCTTCCGTCCTACCGCTACGAGAGGGAGACGAAGAGCCGCACAAAACTATCCCTCAGAAGGAATAATTCTGATACTCGTGTGAGAACGGTTCGTCAAAACCGGCTGGCAATGTGGCCAGCAGGCAAAGAATAGTACCCAACCCTATTGCAGTCAAGCACGTAAAATGCCATTTGTTTTAAATTAAATCATTAGAAAAGTAAGGCTAAATAATGAGGGAGTTATTGTTAAGTGGGAGTTGTAGAGGGGGAATAAAAAAACAGCCTTGGGAGGCTGTTTTTAGGGGTAGAAAAATTTTGTATAGATTATATTCAATAAAATACGACCAAGATATATTTATCATTCTAAGTAAACAGTAAAAATTACTCCACATTTCTAAAACAAATTATTTTTTCCCATTTATTTTTGATATCAAAGTTTCATATATATTGCTAATGGATCAATTACTAATTCATTTTTAAGTAAATGACGTATAGTTTTTTCCAAGCTACAATAAGTTTGTAGTAGATTATGGATTGCAGGGCCCAACCCTTCAGGTTGATCTAAGATGCTAGTAGAAATTTCTTCAGTTTTTTCATTAAATTGGATACTTAACTTTTCCTCTTCGGTAAAACTCTGACTTAAAGTACCTATAACAACAAATTTTTTATATGTATATCTTCCATATTTACTGACAAAAAGATCTTTAGGTTCTCTTAAGTAAGATTCTGATAAGTAAGAAGTAACTTTAATATGGCCATGATACTGTGAAATAGCCAACTCATCTTTAAAACCATAGGTCAAAATCGTATACATCTTATCCAGATAGGTGGAATCAAGATTTAATCCAGCTTCTAAGGCCATTTCTTTAATATTGTTGAATCTTTTTAATTCGTTATCTAATTGTCGAATTATTCCTTTATCTCTCGTAAGACTCTTTTGATCTTCTAATACTTTCTTTTGGTGCGCTAAATTTTCATGATTTGTTATAAAGAATAATGCTTCACCATAAGTATTAAAATTTTTAAATAGATCAATAAACTTATGGTAATCATCAAACCGAATTTGACTTTCAAATCTAATAAAAGGTTTCGATGTTAGTATTTCAGAAGTAAGAGTTTTACTATCATAATTATTGAGATCTAAGATATATTCAGCCTCAATATCTTTTTCTAAAAGATTAAACGCATAATCATGCAAATATTTGGTTTCAACAGACGAATTAGCTGTTTCTATGAAATCAACCAATTTTTGACCACTACCAACTACACCCTTTTGCTCTTCACCTTTGTTTTCTACAGAGCTTGACGTAGAAACTAATTCTTTTGTTACACCACTAAAAACTTGTGATGAAAATGAGTAAAGCTTTTCTGTATCAATATAAACGTAATAACGTAAATCTTTCATCTTTTTCTCTTCAAATAATCTTCATAATGTTTTTTCCTAGTATCATTATACGATTTAAATGCAAAGTATAAAGATAGCGATACCATTATAAATGTCAGAAGTATAATAAAAAAATCCATCTTTATCCTCCTGCCATTTTAGAAGTATTATTTAGATAGTTAAAGAACCTAAAACCAATTATGAAATTAACAACAGCTATAACTATCGAGCATATTAATAAGTTTGTCCCATTTACTAATTCTTTCCCACCTTCACTTATAAGGGATAAACAAAGCAGAAAAGAAAGTGCAATCAGCCAAAGTATCCCTAATATCTTATTTCGTTCTCGCCACAAACTACTTTTAGGATCAGCGATATTATCAATTTCCGTAAGAATAGAAAGTTGAATAATCAATGAAAAGAGAATGATATCCCCAATAGCATAAGCGCTAATCTTAATAGTAGAATCTTGGGTAAAGAAGCAAATTAAGAGACGTAAAAGAATGGGTAAAAAAGCTATCCCTACTGTATAGCCTAACCATCTAAGTGATTTTAGATTTGAAAACATTTTTGATATTTTTCTCAACTAATGAACACACTATACATAATAATACTGATGTTCTATAACTATTTCTTTTGTAAATTTATATAGACCTTCCTTTTTTGTTGTTTATTTCTCATAATAACCACCAATTTTAAATTTAGTAAATAGAATTTTATAACAAATTATTATCAATTTGGCATGAGACTACTTGAGGTCAATTTTATAATTTCTTTTAAAAATAACTATTAATTTTCAAATAATTAAAAAATAAAATACTCTGATCAAACATGCTGAAGGTGAAACTAACATTAATAGAAAAGCCCTTTCATATGCTTCAATTGCTTTAAGTAAAAATGGCTACAGGCAAGCCCAACCACTCTGCTCAAAACTAACCATATATCACGGCGCAAGTCTGTAACACGTAGATGTAAATAAAGCGACTCTATTATTCAAACCGTCTGTTATCACCACTTCATAATGCGCGAATTTTTTACTACTGCCGACCTTGGTTGCAGTTGCAAATAACACCCTATCTTTCGCACCGCTCATATAGCGAATATCTGCCTGTAGGCCCGTATATGGCGCATCGCCTGCATTACAAGCCATCGCAAAAACAATATCGGCTAAAGAAAATATGACACCGCCATGTACGCCGCCCAATGCATTCATGTGTTCGTCTTTTACATTAAGCTGACAACGCGCTTCATCAAAACTGCGATGCAGCACTTGAACACCTAATAATTCTGCGAATTGATCAACCGCAGTATTTTCCATATTTTGCACAAACGTCTCCCTACTCGTGCGAGTATTCCTTAAGTGTTATGAACTCATGTGTATTGAAATCGACTGCTTAAAAGCTGTTAAACACTATCTTGTTTAATCTGATAGTTTGAAGAACTAAAGTCTTTATAGGTCAGGCGGTCATCCAACTCTGAGCTTAAAGGCTGAACTTCTTGCATTGAGTTTAAGCAGCGCTGTGCAAGCTCAATGTATTCTTGTGTGCCTCTGGTTTTCCACTTTTTTTCTTGTTCTGATAAATCACGTGCAACCTTGGCAGGACTACCCATTGCCAATACATTTGCCGGAATAATATCTTTAGTTTTGACCAGACTATTTGCACCAATAATGGTGTTTTCACCAATTTCGGCATAGTCCAAAATTACGCTGTTCATGCCCACCAAAACATTTTTACCAATGCGGCAACCATGTAACGTTGTGCCATGCCCAATGTGGCCCATTTCCTCAACTAAAGTCACGCTTTGCGGAAAACCATGGACGGTGCAGTTATCTTGTATATTGGCATTTTGCTTAATATGAATACGACCAAAATCGGCACGCAGTGAAGCAAATGGCCCTACATATACACCCGCTTCAATAATCACATCACCAATTAAAACAGCCGTTGGGTGTACAAAAGCGTCTGGGCTAACGACTGGAATAACACCGTCAATACTATAACAAGGCATAATTTAACCTCTCATTTGTCGCAACCAAACCTCCGAAACGGCGCCAATAATGTGCTGTGGCATTTGGCATTGGTCCTTCTGCTGTTGCGGCAACAGACAAGAAGTATTCATCCGCAGGTTCAAATACTTTTTTATAAATATTCATTGATAACGTTCGTGCACTTATCGCAGGCCAGTCAGTTGGCAATAACTCAAGCGGTAATGCAGGGTCTTTCAACAAAATCCGACGATAATAATGAATCAGCAAAGTTCGAATTTGAAAGGCCTGAACAGGTTCTAACTGCTCGTTTTCCTGCATCAGCAACACGCCAATTTCTCTAAAAATATCGAGAAACTGTAAATATCTTTGGCGTAATTCATCGATAGGCCAGTTGGTTCTGAGCATACGACCAATGGTATCGACCGAATTATTAAAGAGCTGCAAAGTTTCGGCTTTAAACACCACCACTTGCTCACTCATATTTAAGTCAACCAACAAGCGTTGCAGTTCAATACGATTACAACCCGGATAAGCCATTAAGTTTGTCGAAATATTGGCAAATCCTAACCATTCCAGTTCTTTCTTTAGCAACGCTTTATTTTCAGTGTCGAGGCTAGACATCAGAATAAGATCCCAATAATGGTCCCACTCTTTCATCTGGTCGTTATAAATGCGTTGCTCAGCCTGCAAATAAGTCGAACGGCTCGAATCGGTAATTCGATAAAAACTGGTTCTGCCGATTTTGTCCGAACATAACCAATCATTTTTAACTAAACGAAAAACAGAGGTTCTTACAGCGCGGTCATTAAAACCAAATAGCTCTAATAACTGAATCAGGCTTGCAAGACTAATATTTCCACCCCGATGAAGTACTGAATCTCCAAAAATTGTCGAAATAAGCGAAGTTCCACTTAAGGTCTCATTCTTTACAACAGAATCAATTATTTGCTGTATTTTTGCACTCATACTCATGTCTTGGCGTTTAGTTTCAGGGTATAGATTCTATACCCTGAATGATTTTGATGTTAAGCAATCTGACGCATATCGATTACCCGCTTTGCCTTACCTTCCGAACGAGGTAAGGTCGCTTCTGTAACAACTTCTACAGTCACGCTAATCCCAATCATGGTTTTAATGCGTTTCATCAACTCCTGAGCAAGTTGATTGGCCTGTATATTACAGTTATGACACATCTCTGTACGAATATGCAAAGTATCCATATGGCCTTTTTTAGTCACCAAAATTTCATAATTTGGAACTAAATGCGGAACTTGCAAAATTTGCTCTTCAATTTGAGTCGGGAAAACGTTCACGCCGCGAATAATCAGCATGTCGTCACTACGACCCACAATTTTATCCATTTTACGCATTGCCAGATTTTCTCCAGCGAGTAAACGAGTTAAATCACGAGTACGGTAACGAATAATTGGTAAGCCTTCTTTGGTAATAGTCGTAAAGACGAGCTCGCCAAGTTCGCCATCCTTACAGACTTCACCCGTTTCAGGGTTAATAATTTCAGGGTAGAAATGATCTTCCCAAATGGTTAATCCCTCGCCCTCACCTAAGCACTGCATCGCAACACCGGGTCCCATTACCTCAGACAAACCATAAATATCGAGTGCTTTAATATTGAGACGTTCTTCAATTTCACGGCGCAGTTCGTTGGTCCATGGCTCGGCACCAAAAATACCGACTTTTAAAGACGTATTACGTGCAGTACCAAATTGTTGTTCCAGCTTTTCAATAATGCTGACGCAATACGATGGCGTAACCATAATTGCAGTAGGTTTAAAATCTTGAATGAGCTGAACTTGCTTTTCAGTTTGCCCGCCAGACATTGGAATAACCGTTGCACCTAAGCGCTCGGCACCATAATGTGCACCCAAACCACCTGTAAATAGTCCATAGCCATAAGCCACCTGAACCATATCTTTCGCGGTTAAACCTGCCATGCGTAAGCAACGCGCAACAATGTCCGACCAAGTATTAATATCTTTTTGGGTGTAACCCACCACAGTCGGTTTACCCGTTGTGCCCGATGATGCATGTAAACGCACAATTTGCTCTTGCGGCACGGCAAACATACCAAACGGATAGTTGTCTCTTAAATCCTGTTTGGTGGTAAATGGAAACTTCGCCAGATCGTCTAAAGTCACGAAGTCGTCAGGATGTACACCCGCTTCATCGAACTTTTTCTTATAGACCGGACTATTTTCATATACAAAAGTCAGGGTTTGTTTTAACCGTTTAGTTTGCAGCTCTCTAAGCTGTGCAAGTGTTAATTGTTCAACATTATCCGTTGTAAGGCTGTCCATCGCCTATCTCCTCATTATGTAATTTTTAAAACCGTCTAAATTAATTTAAATTTTCCAAAATCAGTGCGACGCCTTGTCCAACACCTACACACATCGTGCAAAGTGCATAGCGTCCACCGCGTTTTTTTAGCTCACGAGTTGCTGTAATTACTAAGCGAGTACCACTCATACCGAGCGGATGGCCTAACGCAATCGCACCACCATTTGGGTTCACGCGTTCATCGTCATCTTTTAAACCAAGTTCACGCATACAAGCTAAAGATTGGGCTGCGAATGCTTCATTTAGTTCAATCACATCCATCTGATCTAGCGTTAAACCTGTTTGCTTTAAAATCTTCTGCACAGCCGGAACAGGACCTATACCCATATATTTGGGTTCAACCCCTGCACTTGCAATGCCAATCACGCGTGCTAAAGGTTTTAAACCATGTGTATCTGCAAATTCACGGTTGGTAATTAACACACATGCAGCACCATCATTTACACCAGAGGCATTTCCGGCAGTCACCGAACCGCCTTCTTTTCTAAAAGGTGCTTTTAGTTTTGCGAGTGCTTCAAGTGTAGTTTCACGCGGATGTTCATCGCGGTTCACCACAACCACATTTTTCTTACGGTCTACAATCTCGACAGGCAAAATCTCATCGTTAAAGAAACCGTTTTGTTGTGCAGCAGCCGTTTTTTGTTGGCTACGCAATGCAAACGCATCTTGGTCTTCACGATTAATCTGATACTTTTCAGCTACATTTTCGGCAGTTTCCGGCATGCTGTCGGTGCCGTATTGCGCTTTAAGTTGCTTATTTACAAAGCGCCAGCCAATAGTGGTGTCATAAATTTCAGGTGTACGGCTAAACGCTTCGGTCGGTTTAGCTTGTACAAATGGCGCACGGCTCATTGACTCAACGCCACCTGCCAACACAAACTGCGCTTCACCTGCCTTAATTGAGCGTGCCGCAAGGCCTACCGCATCTAAGCCAGAAGCACACAAGCGATTGACGGTCATGGCTGGCACTGTATCAGGTAAGCCCGCCAAGAGTGTCGCCATACGTGCAACGTTACGGTTGTCTTCACCTGCTTGGTTAGCACATCCTAAAAACACTTCGTCTACCGTATTCCACGGCAAGTTCGGGTGTTTATCTTTTAAATATTTGATGGGCAATGCAGCTAAATCATCTGCACGTACAGCACTTAGGGCACCTGCATATCGTCCAATTGGGGTACGAATAAAATCGCAAATTAAAACGTCTTCCATGTTGACTCCTGATTATGCAAATTCGGTCATATCGCGTGAATATTGGGTAGCAATGTTTTGAGTTTTTGCTACATATTGTTTGAGGTAGATACTCGCGCGATATTTTTCCTCTCCATACAGTGCATATAAGTTATTTAAGGTTTGGAGCACATAAGCACCGCCCATTTGTGTCAACCACTGGTAAGGACCCTTAGGATAATTCACTCCATATTTCATGGCATTATCAATATCTTCCAGACTCGCAACACCATGTAAACTTGCTTCGCAGGCTTCATTAATAAGTAAAGCGATGATGCGTAAGGTTAACAGCGCAGGATGGTCTTTAATCCACATGACGCTCATACCAAACTGTGCAAAGTAGGCTTCAACTTTAGCCAGATCACTTGCTTCACATAGTTCGTTATGACTGAGTACTAAAGCCTCTGCCTGCTCAAAATTATGGTGCCAATCCATCAAAACCACTTTACGGCTTAAGTAATGAATATTGGCAGACTCACCTTGGCTTAAACGTAAGTCGATATCATCAATTTGAAGGATATTGTCGTCACTTGCAGATCCGCTTTTTAAACCTAAACGGGTTAAAAAAGCTGGTAGCTGAGACCAAATCCCTTTTAGCTGAATATGTGCATCAACTGGTTTGGCAGTTACAGCTTGAGGCTGAAATGTCTCGTACTGATTTTTTTCGTTATATTGATAAAAACCTTGTTTTGACTTACGCCCCCAAGCACCTGCATCGACTAATTCTTTTTGAATTAGGCTTGGGCGGTAGCGTGGCTCGTAAAAAAACTCTTGGTAAACGCTTTGGGTTACCGAAAAGTTAACATCTTGTCCAATGAGGTCTGTGAGTTCACACGGCCCCATCGCAAAACCGCCACACTGCTTTAAGGCATAGTCTAGCTGGTCATAGCTGGTGACTTGTTCTTGCAGTGCTCTAAAGCCTTCTGCATAAAACGGACGAGCAATTCGGTTAACAATAAAACCAGGAGTCGACTTGGTGAGTACCGGAATTTTTTTCCAATTCAACATCAAGTTTTTTAAAGCCAAACATAAGCTGTTTGGGGTTTTTAAGCCTTGTACAATTTCAACCAGTTTCATGACTGGCGCAGGGTTAAAAAAGTGTAAGCCGACCACGCGCTCAGGGTGAGCAATGCCAGCCGAAATTGCAGTCACTGAAATTGAAGATGTATTACTTGCAAAAATAGTTTGCGCACTACAAATTTCAGCAAGTTGCTTAAATAAAGACTGTTTAACTTCTTTTTTCTCAACAACAGCTTCAATAACCAAGTCAGCATCACGCAGCGCTTCAACTTGGTTGACCACAGTTAAACGCGCTAAGGCTTCATCAGCTTGCTGTTGTGTAAGCTTGCTCTTTTCAACCAGCTTTTTAAATGTCTGCTCTAAGCCTTGAGCGGCTTGTTGCGCTTTTTGAGCATCCAGATCATATAAAACTGTCGAGTGCCCATTAATGATCGCTAACTGGGCAATACCGATACCCATGGTGCCAGAACCAATAACGGCAATTCGGGCACGAGATAAGTCTAAATCTGTCATGCTTAGCGCCCTTTAAAATTTGGTTCACGTTTGTTCATAAAGGCTTGTACACCTTCACGATAATCTTCGGAACGACCCGCAATACGTTGTAAGTCACGTTCTAACAGCATTTGCTCATCAAAGGTGTTATTGCTTGATTGATGAATGGCTTTTTTAATGAGAGATAAACCAAAAGTAGGCTGTTTCGCTAAACGTTCAGCGAGTTCAGTCACTTTTGTTTTAAGCTCGGCGTCTTCAACCACATCCCAAATCATGCCCCATTCTTTTGCGGTTTCTGCTGGGAGCTTGTCACCTAACAAAGCCAATCCCATCGCACGCGCATGACCTACAGCACGTGGTAAAAACCATGTACCCGCAGAGTCTGGAACCAAACCTAAGCGGCAAAATGCTTGTACGAAGTTTGCCGATTTAGCTGCAATCACCAAGTCACAAGCCAGTGCAATATTTGCCCCTGCACCTGCTGCCACGCCATTTACCGCGCAAATGACAGGCTTTGGCATATTTACAATCGTTTTAATCAGCGGGTTATAGTAAGTTTCAATGGAATATCCTAAATCTGGAGCTTCAGCGTTTGGGTCTACTACACGATCACCTAAATCTTGCCCTGCACAGAAGCCGCGGCCTTCACCACTAATCACAACACAGCGAACATCCGGATTTTTGGTCCAAAGGTTTAAAACCTCAGCCACTTCACGGTGCATATCAACGTTAAAGCTATTCAGTGCTTTTGGGCGGTTAAATGTCAGGTAGCCAACACCATTTTTTTCTTCAGCAATAATATTTTGATAGTCCATCACTCACCTCTAAACACTGGCTTTCTTTTCTCAAAGAAAGCGTTAATCCCTTCGTTTCGATCTTTTGTAGCCGCCAGCCAGACAAAGTTTTGACGTTCAAACTTGAGTCCCTGACTTAATGTTGTTTCATGAATACTTTTAATTGATTGTTTAATCACGCGAATCGCTAAAGGCGCTTGTTTCGCAATTTTGGCTGCAAGTTGAACCGCATATTCAACGGTTAATTCGGTCGGAACCACTTGACTGCAAATGCCATGTTGCTCGGCTTGTTTTGCCGAAATCATTTCACCAGTCATGACCCAGCGCATGGTGAGTTGTTGTCCAACCAAGCGTGCTAAACGCTGTGTTCCGCCTGCACCCGGCAACATACCCAAGGTAATTTCAGGTAAAGCAAAACGGGCATTTTCACCGCAAATCACCATATCTGAATGCAAAACCAACTCGAACCCAGCGCCTAAGGTATAGCCATTGACTGCGCTAATGAGTGGCTTACTAAACGCATCAATTTTTTGCCAAAGCTTCGGGCGAATATCGAGTTGCAAAGACACCGCATCCATTGCAGCCAACTCGGTAAGATCTGCTCCAGCCGCAAAACATTGAACATTACCCGTTAAAACCACCGCTTTGACTTGAGCATTATGTTCAGCTTCTTCGAGCAACTCGCATAAACACTGCAATGTTGCATTGTTTAAAGCATTTCTTTTTTCCGGACGGTTTAGGGTTAATAACAAAACACCGTCAGCAGCTGTACTGGCTTTGATCAACTCTTGCATGACGGCCTCTATTCATCAAAACTCAAGCGAACATTTGAGCCTTTTGGCAAGGTCTGACAGCTCAGCACATAGCCCTTTTCAACTTCATCTTCTTCAAGACTGTAGTTAAGGAACATGTCGACTTCGCCAGAAAGCACCTTACAACGACAGGTCGCACACACCCCACCTTTACAGGCATAGGGTAAGTCGGCACCTGCACGTAAAGCTGCATCAAGAATACTTTCGTCGTCCTGAGCTACAGAAACAATCAGTTCACGACCATCTAAAATGATGTTTACTTTTTCTTCTTTACGGTTTGCATCTGCTTCAACACTACGCTTACGCGCTTGTCCTGTATGGAAACGTTCAGTGTGAATGCGTTCTTTGGCAATACCAAAGTTCGGCAAAGTGCTTTCTACGGCATTCATCATTTCGTCTGGACCACAGGCAAATACATGGTCAAAACTCGTTTCAAGCACATCAAAATCAAAAAGCTGTTTTAGCTTTTCTTCATCAATACGACCATTCATCAGCTCACTATCGTTGAACTCACGAGAAAAAATATTGATGAGTTGAAAGCGTTCTTTAAACTGATCTTTCAAATCCATAATTTGCTCGGCAAACATGGTTTGTTTCCATGAGCGATTGCCATAGAGCAACGTAAATTTCGCTTCAGGTTGTTCAAACAAAACTTGCTTAACTATCGATAGAATTGGAGTAATACCACTGCCCGCAGCAACGCCTAAATAGTTTTGTCCGCCCATCTTGGCTGCTTTTTGAAAAAACACGCCTTGTGGTGGCATCACTTCAAGCACGTCACCTACTTTCAAATGGTCATTTGCCCAGTTTGAAAATTGACCTTGATCAATTTTTTTAACCGCAATACTGATGTCTTCTTTTGCCGCATAGCTACAAATTGAATAACAACGGCGGATTTCACCAGCTTCAGTTAAATGGCGAATGGTTAAGTGTTGACCCGGTTGAAATTGGAATTGTTCTTGTTGTTCAGGTACAACGTCAAATGCAATACAAATTGCCTGATCGGTTTGAGGCGTAATACTTTTTACTTTTAATGGTACAAATTGGCTCATGGCTGATTTCCTTATCTAAAGACTTAAATACATTTGAAGTAATCAAAAGGCTCAAGACAGTCCTGACATTTATAAAGTGCTTTACAGGCGGTAGAACTAAACTCTGTTAACAGTCGGGTGTGTCGGCTTTTACAACGTGGGCACTCGACACCATCATTTAAGTGAACATGAGTCCCACACTGATGCGCCAACCCTTCAGGTGGTGCAATGCCATAGACTTGCAGTTTCTTTTTACCCGCCTCAGACATCCAGTCCGTGGTCCATGCTTCTGATAAATCGACCATCACTTTGACTGGTGTCAAAGCTTCTGCGGTAAATGCTTCAGCAATTTGTGCTTTCAACATATCTGTTGCTGGACAACCGCTATATGTCGGAGTTAAACGAACAATAATTTCTTGTTGGTCGTTAATCTCTACACCGCGAATCATGCCTAAATCGACAACCGATAAAACCGGAATTTCAGGGTCACTTACCGTTTGTAGAACATCCCAACATTGGTCGATGCAATGACGAATCATTTGCATGGCTCACCTCCTTGTCTTACCAGGTCATGCCCGGATAAGTTCTTTGAATACTTTGCATTTCAGCCAACAAATAACCTAAATGCTCAGTATGCAATCCTTGTTTTGCACCACGGCGATAAGCACCGTTCACAGCAACATTTAATTCAAAGCGCTTAAGCTCATCTGCAATGGTTTGGTTCCATTGTTCTTTTTCATTTGAAAAATCTGGAATCACGCCTTCTGCAACTAGTGCTTGCTCGTCTGCATTGAGTTCAAATAACTCAGCGGTAAAACGCCATAAATTATTTAACCCGTCTTGTACGCGTTGATGCGCTTCATCTGTGCTTAAACTTAAACGCTCCATCCAGCTAGTCGAAAAACGGATGTGATACTTCACTTCTTTTAAAGATTTGACAGCAAGGGCGCTTAATTCAGGAAGTGAGCTTTGCGTTAAAGCAGTAAATAAATGAAGATGGTAATGGTCCATCAACCACTGGCGTACAATTGTTTGTGCAAAATCGCCATTCGGTTGTTCACACAACAGTAGGTTTAAAAACTCACGTTCTGTACGGAAATACGCAAGTTGGTCTTCATCACGTTTAGCTTCATCATATTGACCTGCCAACGTCAGAAAGTTTCTTGCCTGACCCAACAAGTCCAAACCGATATTTGCTAAAGCAATATCAACTTCAAGCTCAGGTGCGTGCCCGCACCATTCAGCCAAACGCTGAGATAAAACTAATTGACTGTCGCCAATATGTAATAAGAATTTAGATAAAACTGAATGATTCATGTGTCATCTCCCTTACATGTGCTCAATGCCATCTGGGATATGGTAAAAAGTCGGATGACGATAAACCTTGTCTAAAGAAGGATCAAAAAATTCAGCTTTTTCATCTGGCTGTGATGACTTAATCAGTTCTGAACGAACCACCCAAATGCTAATTCCTTCATTGCGGCGCGTGTAAACATCACGAGCATGTTGTAGTGCAATTTCATCATCAGGTGCTCTTAAGCTGCCTACATGACGGTGGCTTAAGCCTTGTTTACTACGTACAAATACTTCGTAGAGCGACCAGTTGTTTTTATCTTCCATTTTGATTTCCTCAAATTTTTCCATAAATCTTGTTAAGCCACTTTGTTCGCTTCAAGCTGCTGTTTTTTCGCGTAGACTACTGCTGCATCACGAACCCATTTGCCGTTTTCCCATGCTTTACGGCGTGCTTCGATACGCTCGTGATTACATGGTCCACGTCCGGCAATCACTTCATTAAATTCGTGCCAGTCGATCTCGCCAAACTCATAGTGGCCTGTTTCTTCATTCAGTTTTAGATCTGGATCTGGTACTTCCAAACCTAGCTGTAAAATCTGCGGCACAGTGTTATCAACAAACTTTTGACGTAATTCATCGTTACTAAAGCGTTTGATTTTCCATGCCATGCTTTGTGCGCTGTTTGGAGAATGCTCATCACTTGGACCAAACATCATGAGTGCTGGCCACCAGTAGCGATTTACCGCATCTTGTGCCATCTGTTTTTGTTCTGGTGTACCACCTGCTAAAGCCATCATGGCTTCAAAACCTTGGCGTTGGTGGAAACTTTCTTCTTTACAAATACGTACCATTGCACGTGCATATGGCCCGTAAGACGTACGGCAAAGCGCAACTTGGTTCACAATGGCTGCCCCATCGACAAGCCAACCAATTGCAGCAACATCTGCCCAAGTCAAAGTTGGATAGTTAAAAATTGATGAGTATTTCATTTTTCCATCAATCAACTTTTCCATCATGTCATCACGGTCAGCGCCTAAAGTTTCTGCTGCGCTATACAAATACAAACCATGGCCTGCTTCATCTTGTACTTTTGCAAGCAAAACCGCTTTACGTTTTAAAGTTGGCGCACGAGTAATCCAGTTCCCTTCAGGCAACATACCTACAATTTCAGAATGTCCATGTTGCCCAATTTGACGAATCAGTGTTTTGCGATAGGCATCGGGCATTTGATCCTTAGCCTCGATCGTAATTTCATTGGCAATATTTTGTTCAAATTTCTGGTAGTTGTTTTCCATTCTTTCATTCCCTGTAGGTATCACCCTTAAATCTATTTTTCGATACACCAAAAACAAAGTCAATCACTTTTTTAGTATCAAATTAAATTACCAATAGAAAAACACATCAAATTATTGAAATTATTAAATTTAAACCAATTGTAAAAAACCTTTTTACTTTTACAAATCAAAATAAAGTTGACTTTTAGACAAATTAATCTGAAATTATGAATCATATTTTTGCAATTTTTATAATTGACGTATCAAATAAAAAAGGAGTTTGGTCATGCTTGAACAAGCACACCTAGAAGGAACCTCAACTGACACAGATTTTCAGCAGTCTGAGCATCAACTGCCTCATCTTGCTTCTTATGTCTATGGAACATGGCATTCGACGAGTGAAGAACTACGTCCTGTTTATCACGCCATTACAGGTGAAGCGATTTATGCCGTAAGTAGTCATGGCATTGATATGAAACGTGTTGTTCAATATGCCAAACAAAATGGTTCAGAACTGGCTAACTGGACATTCCACCAACGTGCTAATGCGTTAAAACAAATTGCCCAACATTTGCTTGAGCGTAAAGAAGAGTTCTACAAACTTGCTTATGCCACAGGCGCAACTCGTAAAGATGCATGGATTGATATTGAAGGTGGCATCCAGACGTTATTTGCTTATTCAAGTCTGGTTCGCCGTGAACTCAATGATGAAAAAATTATTACTGAAGACAGCTGGATTCAATTATCTAAAAATGGAACTTTTGGTGCTAAACACATTTTAAGTCCTAAAGCAGGTGTTGCCGTTCACATCAATGCATTTAACTTCCCAATTTGGGGAATGCTTGAAAAAATTGCACCGACGCTACTTGCGGGTGTGCCATGTATTGTTAAGCCAGCAACCGATGGATCTCAATTAACTCAAGCTGTTGTAAAAGCGATTGAAGAAGCACATGTATTACCAAAAGGCTCGTTACAACTGTTTTGCGGTCAGACTTATGACTTGTTCGACCACTTAGGCCCTCAAGACTGTGTGACATTTACAGGTTCTGCATACACAGGTCAAAAACTACGTAACCACCCTCACCTCAATAAATATTCGATTCCATTTAGCATGGAAGCCGACTCGGTAAACAGTGCAATTTTAAGCCCTGATGCAAATGAAGAAACTGTCGATTTATTTGTGCGTGAAGTCTTCCGTGAAATGACTACAAAAGCAGGCCAAAAATGTACTGCAATTCGTCGTGCATTTGTTCCTGAAAACTTGTTAGCGACTGTGCAAGAAAAGCTAACTGCCAAACTTGCTAAAGTTGTGGTGGGCGACCCTCAAAAAGAAGAAACCACCATGGGTGCTTTGGCGAGCATTAAACAAAAACATGACGTTGCAGAAAAAGTTGCCGAGCTCAGCAAAGACGCAAAAATTGTTTTTGGTGGCAGCGAGTCCTTTAAATTTAATGCCGACCATCCTGAAAAAGCTGCTTTTTTTGCTCCAACTTTATTGCTATGTGAGCAACCTTTACAAGCAACACATGTTCATACCACAGAAGCTTTCGGTCCTGTATGTACTCTCATGCCATACAACAACATTGAAGAATTGGCTGACCTTGTTTCACGTGGTGAAGGTAGCTTAGTCGCTTCAGTCGTTAAAAATAACGATGAGAATATTGAACAAATTATTCAAAAAATTGCGCCTTGGCATGGCCGTGTGCATGTACTCGATGCAGAGTCAGCAAAAGAAAGTACAGGACATGGTTCACCACTGCCTCATCTTGTACACGGCGGGCCTGGTCGTGCAGGTGGTGGTGAAGAGTTAGGCGGTATTCGCGCCGTTAAACACTACATGCAGCGTACTGCAATTCAAGGTTCTCCAAATAGCCTGACGCAAATTACCCACTCATGGACTGCTGGCTCAAAAGTTAATGAAGACCGAGTACATCCATTTAAAAAGTCTTTTGATGAGTTAGTGATTGGTGAACGTTTATTAACGGCGCGTCGCACCGTAAGCGAAGCAGATATTGTTAACTTTGCTGGTTTAAGCGGTGACTATTTCTATGCACATACCGACAAAATTGCAGCTGCCGAATCTTTCTTTGGTGAGCGCGTTGCACACGGCTACTTCATTGTGTCTGCCGCAGCAGGTCTATTTGTAGATGCAGCACAAGGTCCTGTGATTGCCAATTACGGTATGGACAACTTACGCTTTGTTGAACCGGTTAAAATTGGTGATTCAATTCAGGTTGAATTGACCTGTAAGCAAAAAACACCTAAGCCACAAAAAGACCCGTCTCAACCTGCGCATGGCGTAGTGGTGTGGGATATTAAAGTCAAAAACCAACGTGGTGAACTTGTCGCAACCTACGACATTTTAACTTTAGTTGCTCGCGAGGCTTAATGTTTAAAATGAGATGGGGTACCTCGTCCCCATCTCATTTTTTTAGCATTCAATTGCGTTAACAGCAAGACCACCTTTTGAAGTCTCTTTATATTTCTCAGACATATCTCTACCTGTTTCTTTCATGGTCTGAATGACTTTATCGAGCGTCACAAAATGCTCACCTTCATCATGAAGTGCCATTTGCGCAGCATTAATGGCTTTTACGGCTGCAATTGCATTTCGCTCAATGCAAGGCACCTGAACCAAACCACCAATCGGGTCACACGTTAAACCTAAGTTATGTTCAAGGCCAATTTCAGCTGCATGTTCCACTTGTTCAGGCGATGCACCTAAAATCTCGGCTAAACCAGCCGAAGCCATCGCACAAGCTGAGCCTACTTCGCCCTGACATCCCACTTCTGCACCAGAAATAGATGCATTGAGCTTACATAAAATGCCAACTGCTGCCGCACTCAAAAAGAAACGAACAACTTTATCTTCAGAAAAATCTTTAGAAAAAGTCACGTAGTAATATAAGACCGCTGGAATGATTCCAGCTGCACCATTTGTAGGAGCTGTGACAACTCGGCCGCCAGCAGCATTTTCTTCATTTACTGCTAAGGCAAATAAATTGACCCACTCCATGGCATGAAAAGTTGTCACAATCAGGTTTGAATTTTTCTTATTTAATAATTTATCGTGAATTTTTTTAGCCCGACGTTTTACGTTTAATCCGCCCGGTAATATTCCTTCATTAATTAATCCATTGTGAATGCATTGTTGCATCACCTTCCAGATGTCCATAATTTTGCTGCGAATCTCACTTTCACTACGCCAGCTTTTTTCATTCTCAAGCATTAACTCACTGATTGATAAACGATGAGTTTTACATAAGCTTAAAAGTTCAGCCGCACTGTGAAATGGATATGGAACCTTAACGTCACTGGTTTCAGATTGGGTTTGTGTTAATTGTCTTTGACTAACAATAAAACCGCCGCCAATCGAATAGTAAGTTTCGGCATATAAAATTTCTTTAGCCTCGTTATATGCAATCAATTCCATTGCATTGGGGTGATAAGGCAAAGATTCATCAAGAAAAAGTACATCGCGTTTATAGTCAAAAGAAATATTCTTTTGCTGATTAAGCCGGATGGCATTATTTTCAAGAACATCTTCAATCAAGCTTGTAGTTGCTTGAGTATCGATATGTTCAGGGTCAAATCCCATTAAGCCTAACAAAATAGCCTTGTCTGTCGCATGACCAACACCCGTTGCTGCAAGCGAACCGTATAACTTCACCTGAACTCTAACCGTGTCTTGTAGATCATTTTGTTTTAATAAATCATCCACAAAACTGTATGCCGCTCGCATGGGTCCAACTGTATGGGAGCTAGATGGACCAATACCAATTTTAAAAAGATCAAATACACTAATAAACACTGGGTCCTACCTTCAATTCATTATTATTCGTATGTTCGTCGTTATTGTGTCCTTTCGGATAACATTAAAATTATCATTAAGCCATCCATAAAGCACTGAAAATAAATGGGTCATTGCCTAAAAACAACACAATCAATTTCTAATTCAATATTTTCCAAAAAATGGAATTTTCCATTAATTTAAATGGTAAATTACTCAACAAATATTTAAGAATTGTTCTTTTTAACAAATAAAATAGCGAACCTTTCCCAATTTTTTATAAAAAAAATTTGGTTTTCAAGCTATTTACTTGGAATTTAAATTATTTAAACAAAATTAAAAACAATAACTTACTCAATATTTAGATCACTCTTTGCCATTAAATAGAATAAAAATTCCCCTATTTACCAACAACCATATATCGTATACGATATATGAAAGAACAATAGTTCTGTCGTTAAGGAAAACGTAATGACAAGTCAGTTTAAAAAGCAGTTATCTCTAATGGATCTTACATTCATTGGCTTAGGCGCCATTTTCGGTTCTGGATGGTTATTTTCAGCAAGTCATGTGGCTTCTCAAGCCGGCCCTGCGGGTATATTGTCATGGATTATTGGGGGCTTTGCCGTTTTAATTCTGGGAATTATTTATTGTGAGTTAGGTGCAGCCTTACCACGAGCAGGCGGTATTATCCGTTATCCCGTATTTTCACATGGTCCTTTACAAGGATATTTACTTGGTTCTGTGACCGTCATTGCCTTTTCAAGTTTAATTGCAATTGAAGTCGTTGCTGCCCGAGAATATGCAGCCGCATGGTTCCCTTCTCTTACAGAAATACACGATGGCATCCGATCTCCAACTACCATTGGATGGTTGTTTCAGTTTGCACTTTTATGCGTATTTTTTGCTTTGAATTATTACAGCGTAAAAACCTTTGCAATTGCCAACAACCTCATCAGTGCATTGAAGTTTGCGGTTCCAGTTTTAGTGATGGTTGCACTTCTCTATCACTTTAAACCGGCAAACTTTTCAATGACCGAGTTTGCACCAATGGGCGCTCACGGCGTACAAGGTGCTGTCTCTGCTGGCGGTATTATTTTTGCGTACTTAGGTTTAACGCCAATTA
The DNA here is from genome assembly GCF_034650275.1 of Acinetobacter sp. IRS14. Taxonomy (NCBI): domain Bacteria; kingdom Pseudomonadati; phylum Pseudomonadota; class Gammaproteobacteria; order Moraxellales; family Moraxellaceae; genus Acinetobacter; species Acinetobacter sp. IRS14. The sequence goes on along the minus strand of NZ_JAOVFN010000012.1, from coordinate 56,512 downwards.
TTTCAGTGGCAAGTGAAGTAAAGCGTCCTCAATTTACCATTCCTTTTGCACTCATCTTATCTGTCGTTTTAGCAACGATTATTTATGTAGTGCTTCAAGTTGCTTTCTTAGGTGCTGTACCTACCGATATGTTAGCAAATGGTTGGTCAGGACTCAGTGACAAGTTCCCATTACCTTACCGCGACATTGCCATGTTATTAGGTTTGGGATGGTTAGCGCTTTTAGTTGTTTCAGACGCTATTATCTCTCCGTCTGGCTGCGGCAATATCTATATGGCTGCAACTCCACGTGTAATTTACGCATGGTCGAACAGTAATACGTTCTTCCGTATTTTTACTCGTGTAGATCCAAAATCAGGCATTCCACGTTATGCATTATGGTTAACATTTGCACTTTCTGTATTTTGGACCATGCCGTTTCCATCTTGGGATAAATTAATTTCTGTAGTTTCGGCAGCGTTAGTTTTAAGTTATGCCCTAGCTCCTGTCACAGTGGGTGCGTTACGTCGTAATGCTCCTGAGCTTGAACGTCCATTCTATGTGAAAGGCTTTACTGTTCTTGGCCCACTTGCCTTCGTGATTGCTTCTTTTATTGTCTATTGGTCTGGCTGGAATGTCATTTCATGGTTATTAGGCGCACAAATCGTATTGTTTGCACTCTATGTCATTTTTAAACGCTATGTGCCAACCCAAGAAGTCAGCCTAGCTCAACAATTAAAGTCATCAGCTTGGCTTCTTGTTTACTACATTTTAATGATTATTGTTTCTTACCTTGGCAGCTTCGGTGATGGCGCATCACACCTATTGGCAGCTCCGTTTGACACACTTTTAGTTATGGTGATTTCTCTTGGTTGTTACTACTGGGGAATACATTCAGGTTTACCAAAAGCACTCATTAAAAATGATGATGAAGCTTAGTGATTACTTGCTTAAACACATATAGGTTGGAGTTTTCTTTTGATTAATAACGTATACAAAATACTATATTTTTCGAAAGTAAAACCTAAGCTTTGATAATTCTCCAACGTCAGAAGAACTACTTTTGACGTTCACTCTAAAGTGAGGTTGATAATGTTAAATATTACTGGTCAAAATTTTATTGCAGGTCAACGTTCAAGTTCGGGCAGTAAATTTGTCTTAAGTTATGATGCTGCAACAGATGAAGCATTACCCTATCAATTTGCTCAAGCCACTCCTGAAGAAATTGATCAGGCAGCTCAAGCAGCTGCATTGGCTTATCCAGCTTTTAGACAGACTACACCAGAACAGCGCGCTGTTTTTCTAGAAACAATTGCCAATGAAATTGATGCGCTTGATGACCAGTTTATTGCCACTGTCTGTCAAGAAACTGCTTTACCAGAAGCGCGTATTCGCGGTGAACGTGGGCGAACTACTGGCCAATTACGTCTGTTTGCTCAAGTATTACGCCGTGGTGATTATTTAGGTGCCCGTATTGATTTAGCTTTACCTGAGCGTCAACCACTTCCACGTCCAGATTTACGTCAATATAAAATCGGTGTTGGGCCAGTTGCTGTATTTGGTGCGAGTAACTTCCCTCTTGCTTTTTCTACTGCTGGTGGCGATACCGCTTCAGCACTTGCGGCTGGATGTCCTGTTATTGTTAAGGCGCATAGCGGCCACATGGCAACCGCCGAATCAATTGCAAATGCGATTTGTAGCGCAATTGAGAAATGCGCTATGCCAAAAGGCATCTTTAGCATGATTTATGGTCAAGGTGTTGGTGAACCCCTGGTAAAACATCCCGCAATTAAAGCAGTTGGATTTACAGGTTCACTCAAAGGTGGCCGTGCTCTCTGCGATTTAGCTGCTGCACGCCCTGAGCCAATTCCTGTTTTTGCCGAAATGTCGAGCATTAACCCAATGGTTTTATTACCCGAAGCTCTAAAAGTGCGTGGTGATAAAATTGCAGCCGAACTTAGTGGTTCAGTGGTTTTAGGTTGCGGTCAGTTCTGTACCAATCCGGGTTTAATTATTGGAATTAAATCAGCTGAATTTAGCCAATTTCTTGAGCAGTTCACGGCTGCAATGGCTCAGCAGCCACCACAAACCATGCTTAACAAAGGCACTTTAAGAAGCTATGAACATGGCCTGAAAGCATTACTCGCACATGACAAAATTGAGCATTTAGCAGGTCAACCACAGCAAGGCCATCAAGCCTATCCTCAGCTCTTTAAAGCTCATGTATCTCTTTTACTAGAGCAGGATGAACTACTTCAAGAAGAAGTATTTGGCCCAACGACGATTGTGATTGAAGTTGAATCGGCAGAGCAACTTGCTCTAGCGTTAAACGGACTTCGTGGTCAGCTTACCGCATCATTAATTGCCGAGCTGCAAGATTTTGAGAACTTCTCTAACCTGATTTCATTACTTGAAGAAAAAGCAGGACGTTTACTTCTAAATGGTTATCCAACAGGTGTTGAAGTCTGTGATGCCATGGTACACGGCGGTCCTTACCCTGCAACTTCAGATGCACGTGGTACTTCAGTAGGAACGTTAGCAATCGAGCGTTATTTACGACCAGTATGCTATCAAAACTATCCAGATCACTTATTACCACTTGCCCTTCAAAATGCCAATCCGCTTGGTATTGAACGCTTAGTGAATGGTGAAATGAGTCAAGCTGCACTTTAATATTTTTTGAAGGAGTTTATTCAAGTGATGAGCTCCTTTTTACTTAGACCCAAATCTCACAACGTAACCGCACATTCTTCGAATAAAAAAGTGCAAAAAATGAATAGCAAGATGCTCAAACAAATCATTGCGTAACATATTTTTTAATAAGGATATTGGTATATGACGACAACATTAAAAAAGGTTGTAGCGGCCTCTATGGTCGGCTCCGTAGCTGAATGGTATGAATTTTTCCTTTATGGAACCGCTTCTGCCCTTGTCTTTGGCGAACTTTTCTTTCAACAAACGGGCAACGCTATAGATGGTATTTTGGCAGCCTTTGCCCTCTATGCCGTTGGCTTTTTAGCGAGACCTATTGGTGGCCTTGTGTTTGGTCATTACGGCGATAAAATTGGACGTAAGAAATTATTGCAAATTAGCCTGATTATTGTTGGTATCACTACTTTTTTGATGGGCTGTATTCCGACCTTCCATCAAATTGGCTATTGGGCACCTACACTTTTGGTCATGCTGCGTTTAATTCAAGGCTTTGCTTTTGGTGGTGAATGGGGCGGCGCAGTCATTTTGGTTTCAGAGCACAGTCCAGATGATCGCAGAGGCTATTGGGCAAGCTGGCCACAAACTGGTGTACCGCTCGGGAATTTAGTAGCAACACTGATTTTATTACTACTTTCAAAAAACCTTTCCCCTGAACAATTTCTAGATTGGGGATGGCGCTGTGCATTTTGGTTTTCGGCAATCGTGGTACTGATTGGTTTATGGATTCGAAAAAATGTAGACGATGCCGAGGTATTTAAAGAAGCACAGGCCAAACAGCAGCTTCTTGAAAAGCAACAACTCGGGATTATTGAAGTTTTAAAATATCATAAGAAATCTGTTATTGCGGGTATCGGTGCCCGATTCGCAGAAAACATTTTGTATTATATGGTGGTTACTTTTTCGATCAGTTATTTAAAGTTGGTCGTCCATAAAGATACTTCGCAGATATTACTGCTCATGTTCGGCGCTCACCTGATCCATTTCTTTATTATTCCTGTTATGGGGCATTTAAGCGATATATTTGGCCGTAAACCAATTTACCTTATTGGAGCTGTACTCACTGCATTTTGGGGCTTTGTCGGCTTTCCGTTAATGGATACAGGCAATAACTGGCTCATCATGTTAGCGATTGTGCTTGGTTTATTTATTGAGTCGATGACCTACTCGCCTTACTCTGCTTTAATGACTGAGTTATTTCCAACTCACATTCGCTATACGGCGCTTTCATTTTGTTATCAAGTCGCACCCATTATGGCAGGTTCACTCGCTCCATTAATTGCCTTGACCTTACTCAAAGAATTTAATAGTTCGGTTCCAATTTCTTTATATTTAGTTGCCGCAAGTCTGATTTCTATAGTCTCGATTTTGCTGGTAAAAGAAACCAAAGGCCGATCATTGGCTTTTAAAGATTAATCTTTAAAATATAAATTAAGAGCTTAATAATGATTTTGGGTTGTCCTATACAACCCATTTTTTTCATCTAAATATTTTTGATAGAGGCCCGATACAAGGTAGGTGACATGCCTGTATGCAACTTAAACTGACGACAAAAAGCACTATGATCGGTATAACCACAGCGCAAACCAATTTGAGTAATCGGTAAGTCAGTCGCAAGCAGTTCAGTGGCGACCTGAAGACGAATTTTGCTAATCATTTGCCGCGGCGTTAAATGGTATATTTTTTTGCAATAGCGTTCTAACTGAGCCACCGACACACCAGCAATTGCGGTCAAGTGTGCCAACGTAATCGTTTCGGCATAATTCTTTTTAATATATTCCTCAACCTGAACCATTTTATAAAAAGCAGGATGTGTATTTTCAGGCACATTTAAATCATTAGAAATACCCGCTATTCCTACTAACTTTCCATCCGCATCAAATAAAGGTTCTTTATAAGTTAAACACCAACCCGACTGATTTTTTGCATATAAATGCAGTTCTAATTGCTCTGTTAACTTTTTACCACGGCGAATGACTTGCAAGTCTTGAGATGTATATATTTTTCCAAGAGAGTGAGGAAAGACTTCTTCCGAGGTCTTTCCAAGTAACGCAGTTTTATCTTTGAAACCACAGCGATTTACCAATGTTTGATTGACAAATACATAGCGTGCTTCAGTATTTTTGATGAAAAATACCACCGAAGATAAAGCATCAAATAATGGTTCAATACTTTCCAGATTTTTTAAGAAATCTTCCAAAGTTGTGGTTAGTTTCGGAATTTGAACCAAAGTCATGAGCTAGAGCGGGCAAAGTAATAACTTGTCTACTCTAGAACATTTCATTTTTGATTTAAAGGAGAAGTAGACATCGCCATGAGGCTTTTTACACGGGTAGGAAGTAATGGCGGTCGAGAGTTAGGTAGCTGCCAATCAAATAGGCAGGCGGCGGCTGTTGCACAAGTGCTTCCCTGACATGCTCCCATTCCACAACGTGTATGTAGTTTTGCATCAATCCAACTACTACGCTCGGCAACCTTATCAAAAGTCACATCTTCACATCGACAAAAAATAGTTTCTGGGCGTGCAAGCGTTTTTAACTCAGCACGTAACTTGAAGCTTTTCTCAAGTAAATGTGCAAATAAACGATACCGTTGTCTGTGAGCAAATAATTGACTGGCTTTTTCATTTTGGCCTATAGCTGCATAACCTGCGATGCTACCTTCGACCATCGCCAGCTCACTTCCGCCAAAACCTGTACACTCACCTGCTGCCCAAACCTGCGGCTGTGATGTACGTTGATAGTCATCGACCGCAATCGCATTGTCCTTAATTTGACAACCCATTAACTGCCCTAATTGAGTATTCGGTATTAAACCAAACCCACAAGCGAGTCGATCACACTCAATTTCAACAATTCCTTTCGGTGTTTGTAGTCTTACTCGTTCAAGACGCTCCTGACCAATCGCTTCAATCACATAACTGTCAGGTTGATATAAACGATAAGGCAAAGATAAGGCCTGTATTATTTTTGCAGGCCAGCGCCAAAGTTGTAGTGCAAATTTACGAACGGAAGATAAAGGTGCCTGTTCAGCAACATAGAGAACTTGAGCTTCTGCTTTTTTCGCAGTATCAGCACTTGCTAAGAGCAATGGTCCAGATCCTGCAATCACAACACGTTCATTTTTAACAGGTGTACCTGCTTTAATTAAAGCTTGCAAACCACCTGCTCCAGTTACACCAGATAAGGTCCAACCAGGAAAAGGTAAAAATAGTTCTCTTGCACCCGTACACAATACAAGCTGGCGATAAGACAAATTTAGGCTGTCGTGAGGTCGTTCAACGAGTAATTGGCCTACAAAAGGTGCAGCGACAATCTTGGTACCAAACATAAATTCAATATTAGGATGAGTCTCAATTTGTTGATATTTCTGCTGCGCCATTTCAGGTACAGGAAAAATCGGTCCAGCGCGCCAGATTTGACCACCCGCCTGTGGGTTATTATCCAATATTAAAATTCGCCCACCACTCTCGGCGGCTGCAATAGCAGCTGACAACCCCGCAGGGCCTGCCCCTACAACCACCACATCGTATTGTTTTTCCATTATTGTGTTTCCACCTTCATGTCTTGCTGGCACAGCGTCTGACAAGCAAGCACTCTGAGTCCATTAATATTGACACGGCATTCCTGACAAACTCCCATTCCACAAAATGGAGTACGTTTTTCACCACAAACAGATAGACGACTGTAAGACTTTGCTTGTGCTAAAGCAGCAGCAACACTGGTGCCCTCAATCACAGAAACTGATTGTCCGTTAATAAAAAGCTGAATCATCTATGCAGCTCCTATAAAACGATGAGGTAAAAAAGGTTCAGGATCTATATCAAAAGTTAATCCACACACATGGGAAGCAATAAGTCTTGCTGTACCTGTCGCAGTGGTTACGCCTAGTCCTTCATGACCAACCGCTAAATAAACCGATTGAAATGCAGGATGTCGTCCAATAACAGGAATGCCATCCGGAGTAGCTGCACGAAAACCAGTCCATGCCCGAATAACATTAAGATCAGCCAAAGCTGGAAAATAATCAGCAGCCTCTTTAAGCACCCGTGTAAACACTTCTGGCTCTACAGTCGGATCAACCGTATTAAACTGACGAGATGACCCAATGAATAGCTGACCTGTCGGTCTAGGTTGAATATTACAAGCGACCGAAATTCCACTTGTCGCTTGAGTGCTGGCTGCATAAGCCAAAGCCACTAACGTATGTTTTACATTTAATTCAGGATAACGATCGGTAATTGCCAAATGACCTTTTTTAGGTTCAATCGGTAACTCTGGAAAAAAATCTGTCACATGAATGCCGTTTGCTAAAACAATATGTGCTGCTTCGAGCCATGTTCCATCACTTAACTGAACCCGATTTTCTTCAATATGAATAACTTTAGCTTGTTGAACCTGAATCTTTTGCGGGAGTTGTTTCAACAACCATTCAGCAGCACAGGGTGCATATAAAATGGCATCATCAAAAACTTCTAACCCACCGTAAAGACCATGCTTTAAGTGAGGTTCAAGCTGATGGATTTCCTCTGCATTTCGAAGTTGGCAACGGACACCTTGTGCAGTTAGACGTTGATATTTTTCCTCGGCAATCTGCATTTCTTCTGAGCTGCTTGCCAGCCATAAAGTTGGCGTTTGGCGATAGGCACATTCTTCCGAAAGCTCGTGCCCTAATTCATGCCATAACTGAACTGACCAATGGCTAAGTTTCAATTCGGCGTCCAAGTCATCCATAATGACCAAATGCCCCATGCCCGCGGCTGTTGCCCCACCAATACGAGCATCTAAAACTTGCACATTTAACCCTTGTCGGGCTAACTCATAAGCACATGCCGCACCTACAATGCCTGCCCCAATGACTATGGCATCGGTTCTCATAGCTGAATACCCCAAGCAAATGGGTCATTTTCATCCATAAATAAAGTTGCTTCGGCACTCATATAAGCTTCACCACGAATGGTTGGAATAACATATTCCCCTGCTTGCTCATACGAGGCAATAAACTGGCTACCGATAATGCTGGCTTGTTTCCATAACTTTCCTGGTTCAAGTTTGCCATCTGCAGCCAAGCAAGCAATTTTCGCACTGGTTCCAGTTCCACATGGTGAACGATCATAGGCTTTTCCTGGGCAAAGTACGAAATTTTTACTGTCCGCTTCGGCGTCACTTGCAAATAACTCAATATGGTCAATTTCTTGTCCATCTTTACCAGTTATTCCTTGTGCCGTAAGCGCCTGTCTGACTGTCCACGCATAGTCAGTCAGTTGATCCAAATTATCACTTGCAACACGTTGACCATGGTCATTAATCAAGAAGAACCAGTTACCACCCCATGCAATATCACCAGTAACTTTTCCATATTTTTCAACATCAACTTCGACTGCTTTTTTATAACGATATGCTGGTACATTTCGCACGCTAACTGAATGATCTTCATGCAATGTCGCCTCAACATCACCTACTGGAGTTTCAATTAAATGTGTACCTACTTGTATTTTTCCCAAGTGTGCTAACGAGGCGACTAAACCAATCGTGCCATGACCACACATGCCGAGGTAACCTGTATTATTAAAGAAAATAACACCTGCACTCGCTTTTGGATTCACTGGCTTACACAATAATGCGCCAACCAAAACATCATTACCGCGCGGCTCTAACATGGTTGCTCTACGGAAATGGTCATATTGTTCTGATAATATTTTTCGGCGGCTTTCCATATCTCCTATGCCTAAATCAGGAAATCCTTCAAGTACTAATCGTGTTGGTTCACCACCAGTATGAGAGTCCAAAATTTTTACTGTTTTCATAGAAGTATCCTTACATTTTTTTCTAGGATGACTGATCTCAAAACAGCAAGCTTGATCGTTTTCTTATGAATCGATGACGAAATCAGCATAGTGAAAACTTGCTTCATCTAAAATAAAGACAAAAAAATTAGGCCATTGGCCTAATTTAAATAACACTGAAATGATTAAGAATGGAGCGCTTATTTTTTCACATTTTTATGGTGAGGTAGATGTTCATAAAGTGATTGGCAAACACCATTAATATGCTCTTCAATTAATTTAACCGCTAAATCAACATCTTTGGCTTTGCAGGCTTTCACGATTTCTTTGTGTTCATCATTTGCACGTGATTTGCCTTCTGAAACATTCATCTGCAATCTTAAATAGCGCTCAATCTTATCGTAAATAGAACGAATTAATCCAAGCATATAGGGCCGTTGTGCTGGTTCATAAAGGCATGCATGTAACTGCCAATTGAGTGTGGTCCAGCTTCCAATATCCATGTTATCAATAAAGGCATTACAAATTTCATCTGCCTTTTTATAAGTTTCTTCCGTCATATTCGGCACAGCGAGCTGAATCAGCTTCGTTTCCAACATCACTCGGACTTCAAAAATCTGTGCCAACTCTTCTTCAGAGATGCGGGTCACAATTGCGCCACGATTTTTTATAAACTCAACTAAGCCTTCAGCTTCAAGTTGCTTTAAGGCTTCACGTACGGGAATTTTGCTGACATTAAAAAGTTTGGCAATTTCATCCTGACGAATCGGTTCGCCTTCAGCAATATGTCCTGCAATAATTGCTTCTCTAATATATTTGACAATAACTTCAGATACCGAAGGCATTGCACCAAGATTTGATACATTAAAAGATGGTAGCGTCACGAATATTCTCTTAACCTCAAAATATGACACAAATAAAAGGATGATAATTTTTATTCATCCGCCATAATGAAATTATTGCTTTTCAAGCATTATTTTCGGCACGGCTTACCTTTAATTCAATGCTGCTAAAACTCATTTTCTCTATTTATTGGAGCTAATAATTTTTAACTGCATTAATAGCTAAAGTATACTTTATACCATTTAATTCACAAAACTATTATTAGACTATGCTGAAATCGTCAGCATTTTATTGTATCTAACCAAGCAAATCATAATAAATAGCAGCATACTACCCTGTTCTCTTGATGGGCAACTGTCAAAAAGATTCCTATCCATTTAGCTGAGTTATTGCCTGCAAGATAAAATTTTTATCTTGTAAAAATCATGCTGCATAAAACTTTTAAAGTTTGAGTCACTTCATATGAGTACGCCAACAGAAGCAAAATTTTCCCTAAATTATTATACGGGTTTCTTATCTGTACTATTTGCTGCTTTTCTATGGGGTACGGCAGGTACAGCGGCATCTTTTGCAAAAGGCATTAGTCCACTTGTAATTGCTACCATTTCTGTTGGCTTCGGTGGATTAATTCATACATTTTTAAGCTTAAAAGCCATTAAAAAAAATTACCAAAAACTATTTAACTATAAATCCCAAGTTTTTATTGCGGTCATTGTTTCAATTCTTTGTCCATTTGCATTTTATTCATCTGTCTCTTTAGCGGGTGTTTCTATTGGCACCGTGATTTCTATTGGCTGTGCACCTTTGTTTTCAGTGCTTTTGGAATGGATTTTAGATAAACGAAAACTTTCTTTAAAATGGCTCATCAGTTTTATTCTCGGTTTTTTAGGAATTATTTTACTCTCTTATGCAGGTGATCATGCGCAGCACCAAATCGTACAATCTGATCGTATTTTAGGGGTATTTTTTGGCTTACTCTCTAGCCTGAGCTATGCAACATATTCTTGGATAATGAGAAACCTAATTCGCCAAGATGTCGACTCAAGAGCTGCCATGGGAGTGATTTTTGGTATCTCTGCAGTGCTGTTACTACCTACATTATTCATTACGGCACAAAACCTTTTTGATTATCCAACTAACATTTGGGTTGCGATTTATATTCCGATTGTTCCTATGTTTTTAGGCTATTTATTTTTTAGCTTTGGTCTTAAACGAATTCCAGCAAGTCAGGCTATGACGCTAGCTTTGGTGGAAATTCCTGTTGCAGCATTATTAGCAGTTGTTGTAGTGGGTGAAAGTTTAACAATGCATAGTTATTTAGGTTTAATTCTCATTTTCCTATGCGTTATTGTTCTGACCAAAAAGTAATTCGTAGAAATAAAAAAAGAGACTGAATTGTTAGCCTCTTTTTTTATGGATACTTACTTAGATTTCAGCTGACCAGTTACGGTACCACGTACGGAATAACTCATATTGAGTTTCAACATATTTACGTTGCGATTCGCTCAATGCATCAGTCTCATTAAAGTGTAAGGTATATTCTTTATCACCGTTAAGTACCATTAAGTATTTATAGTAAAGAACAAGATCCGTTCCTTCGTCAAAAGAAGATAAAACTTCTAATGCACTTGATAACTCTTGTGCTAAGCGACGGGCTTTTGCATCACCTGCTGCAGCTTTCTTACTAAGGTCAACCAACAGTAAAACTTCTTTAGGTAAAGCATTACCAATCCCTGTAATCGCACCGGTTGCATTACAATTGACGAAACCATGGAAAACTTGAGTGTCTACGCCAGCCATTAAGGTAACTGAATCATCTTGTGAAGTAATGAACTCAGCTGCGTAACGCATATCGGCAGCGCCACCAAATTCTTTAAAACCAATTAAGTTTGGAAACTCACGGCGTAATTCAAAAAATAAATCTGCACGAGTTGCAAATCCATAATATGGGCTATTGTAAATCACCGAAGGTAAGCTTGGAGCTGCTTTTAAAATGGCAGAAAAGTGAGCTTTTTGTGCAGCTGGTGATGCCCCGCGTGACAGTACACGTGGAATAACCATAAGCCCTTGTGCACCTACCTTTTCTGCATGAGCTGCATGAGAAACTGCTTCTTTTGAATTAACTGCACCAGTACCAACAATTGTTGGAATGCCAGCAGCAACAAGTCGTGCTACACCTTCTTGGCGTTGAGCTTCTGTCAATAAAGGCCAATCACCCATAGAACCACAATACACTACCGCACTCATGCCCGCTTCAATCAGCTCATGCCCTTTTTTCACAAGCGCGTCAAAATCTGGCTCACGGTTAGGAGTACATGGGGTCATTAGCGCCGGGATACATCCTGTGAAGATATTACTCATAATTATTCCTCAGTAATACAAATAAAACTCTGGGTAGTCGTACTTTCGAGTTAATCCATCTCAAAAGTTATGGAATGGGATTAATAGCTGCTTAATCATTCTTCATATATCGTATACGATATACAACAAAAAGAATAGTCTTCCTTTCCAAATTCTTTACCGACGGAAAAATTCATATAAAACAAATATTAATTTTAATAATCGAATTAAAAAGCAAAATTTAACTCATATTTTTTTTAAAAATTGGATGTAAAAATTTATGGAATTTAAAAATTAGTGCTCAGAATAGAAATTAAATCTGAGTTTACAGGTGCTTAAAAAACAACCGTAGAACATTAGCCATTAGTCGCACCTCCCTATTTTTATTCATTTTTGCTGGTAAAGTGCTTTACATGGTTTGATACAACCTACTTAACTCAGATGCATAATTCACCTGTTCTTGCATCTGATGTTTTTCTGCCTCTAGTCCGCTAGGGGCTTTTTTTATTATTGATTTAAATGCTGATATATTAAATTTCTAGACATAATTAAAGACAAGAAAAATGGATCGAATTTTCAAATTAAGTATTTTAAGTTTTCCGGTTTTATTGTTAAGTGGTTGTATTGGCTGTTATAACCCGACAGGCTGTAACCGTGATACTTCGCCTTATTTCTATACAACACAAATCACTCAAGTCAAAGGCGTAACAGTTCCTGTTGGAACAAAACTAGTTTATAAATCTCAAAAGTCCAAACAGAAAGATGAGCAAACTGCCCCCCTTAAAGAAGAACATATAACAGGAATAAAGTTACCAAAAGATAGCGCTATGCTTTGGGGAGGAATGCCCACCAATCATCTCCTTCAATTTGCTAACTCTGAAATGCAAGGATTTACAGCCTATCGAGCACAAGAAGCTCCCGCTGTATATTCCAATCAATTTTTAAAACTCTGGAAAGAATGTGATAGTGATTTAGATATCTCGATCAAAAATAAAAATGACTGGAGCTTTAATCCCGCAAATATGAAAATTATTGGATGTGGAATTAACTATCAAGAAAGAGCTTCATACAACACCAACAATCCAAACCAAGATAAAGTTGATATTTTTCTCATCAAAATTAATCAGGCTTTGCAACAACTGCCTCAACAAAAAGAGTATCCAGTCATTCATTATTCCCAAAATTAAAGTCATAAAAAAGCCTGCTGAAATGCAGGCTTTTGTACTTCAAGATTTGGTTTAGCAAACTTTAATTAAACAAATTAACCACAAGTTGCCTGAGTAATTTTCTTAGAAGCAGGATCAATAGTAACTGTAACTCGGTTTGTACGATAATCCATTGTCATTGGTTGACCTGGAGCTACTGTGCGCACAATTTCTGATTTAGTTTTTTGTTTAATTTGATCATCAGTCAGGCCAGATTGCCCCACTAATTTTTGAGCTTCTTCTGCTACACAGTTCGCTTGGTTATCACGGAATAATTTCCATTCTTCGACAACTTGGCCATTTGGTAAATGACAATACCCAACCTGACCATTTGCTTCATTTCTAATTTCTAATTTACCACCTTGTTCAACACAATATTGACTAGCTGGGTTTGGTGAACCAATTTTTGGAGGAGTTGAATCTTTATGTTGTACAGACGAACAAGCCGTTAACGAAACAAGCGCTAAGCCAAGAAAGATAGTTTTTTTCATAATTTTTTGCTTCTTACTAAAAAAACTAAAGATATCAAAAAAATTCATGTTTCATATGACTTGTTTACAATAAAAAACTCACTTGAATGTTCTAGCAAAATAAATTTAATTTATTGGAAATTAAGATATTCCCAATTAAAAGCCATTTTTTTGAACTATCCTATTCAGGTCTTTCTAAAATTCGTGGGCCTGATCCGTCTTGTCCTAAAATATCCTCAGGATTTCTTAATGGACATTGCTCTAACGATAAACAACCGCAGCCAATGCACCAGTCCATCTCATCTCTTAACCGAGTTAACTTTTGAATTCGATCATCCAAATTTTCTCGCCAATGACTCGATAAATCCCTCCATTGCTTAGCTGTTAATTTGCTACCAATCGGATACTGACTTAAAGCTTCTTTAATCTCATTTAAAGGAATACCTACCCTTTGAGCAACTTTAATAATCGCAATATATCTTAAAATAATTAAGGGATAACGACGTTGATTACCATTCGTTCTTATACTTTTTATAAGGCCTTTTGCTTCATAAAAATGAAGGGTTGAAACAGGAACCCCGCTCCTTTTTGCAACTTCACCCACAGTCAAAACGCGACTAGGGTCTGCTTTTTTATTTTCACTCATCACAATTGACCTCAACTTTACTTGAGGTTTATAAGAGTACGTCTTTGTTTTGTCAAATAAATAACACAGGTTTTGTTATATGTATGTGCCGCTTTTATCAAACTATAGTTCTTATCTGTAAAAGCAAAAGATAAAAAATGAATCTGATGATTAATCCAGTTCGATCTATAAAATAACTTACTATCAATCAAATTTAAGAAATTAGTTTTGTAGAGTACACGGACATCCACAAATCCAAAACATGTTGTAAACGAAAGGCATTGGTGCACCTAATGGATAGACTTTAATTTGCTCGATCTTATAAGTTTTTTTACGTGATTCAATGTGAAGTATATTATCGTGACGTGCAATCACAATTCCCTTTTTATATAATTTTTTCCTTTCATTCTTTGCATCAAATTTATATACCAAAAAGTAAACTTTTTCTCCTACGCTAATCTTTGAATGATTAACCATAATGTAACCATTACAATACTTACATTGCCAATCTTTCATATCTCAAATTATCACACGCTTAAATTAAAAAAACACACTGAATTTTATAGTATAAATTTATTAAAGATATAAATCTAAAGAAATACTTTAATTGAAAAAATAAGGTTTATTTGTGACACATATCACAATAAAAACTTAAAATTATATTCAGATACATCAATCACTTATCAAAAAATATTTAAGGTTTATTATTTTTCAATATATAAAATTCACCCATAATTTATTTAATCATATAGTATATTTAACAATAACTTTCAGGTTAATTATAAAGATGACTTCAATATTTAGCACAATATTTATTTCATTATATTTAGCTTAATATTAAAAATATTAATAGATAACATTAAATTAATTTCACAGTAAAATTGAAAATAATTCATTTCACATTATATAAAAAATAAATATATAATGAATTGCATTACAATTTAATTTTTTTATTATGTCAACTCAACGTTTAAAATTAGAACTCCCATCTGGACATGATCAATTATTACTTCACTCCTGTTGTGCTCCTTGTTCAGGAGAAGTTATGGAAGCATTGATTGAATCAGACATTAAATTTTCAATATTTTTTTATAATCCTAATATTCATCCAGTAAAAGAATATCTCATCCGTAAGGAAGAAAATATTCGTTTTGCCGAAAAGCATAATATTCCGTTTATTGATGCAGACTATGACACTGACAATTGGTTTGCTCGAGCAAAAGGTATGGAAGATGAACCCGAACGTGGTATTCGTTGCACCATGTGTTTCGATATGCGATTTGAACGAACTGCCCTTTACGCACATGAACACGGCTTTAGTCTCATCAGTAGTTCGCTAGGAATTTCTCGCTGGAAAAATATGGCGCAAATCAATGACTGCGGAATTCGTGCTGCTGCGCACTATCCTGAAATTCAGTACTGGGATTACAACTGGCGTAAAAACGGTGGCTCAAGCCGTATGATTGAAATCAGTAAACGAGAAGAGTTTTATCAACAAGAATATTGTGGCTGTGTATATTCTTTAAGAGATACTAATCGCTGGCGTATGGGTAATGGGCGTGATCGTATTAAACTGGGTGTTAAGTTTTATAGTAATGCCATGGAAGAAGATTAATTTTTATTTCCCTTTAAGAATTAATTAAGTTATTCGGAACTATTTTTATTTTTGATAAAAAAACGGCCACATCTGGAGAATGTGGCCAAAAGGTGTACTAAATAAGCTTTGATGTAGTTAGATTAATTGTGCTAGCTTAAAATAATATTAATTAAAATTAATTTTTAAAAATTTTAATAACATCTCTATTTTCATATAACCAATTGATCATCATAGAAATTCGTATTTAAGCATTTAAAGAACGATTAAATTTATCTAAATAACAAAACTTAGGCTATTATTTTTCTTGTAAATATTGTGCAATTTTTTGAATTTTTTCAATAATTTCATTAGGTGTATGGGCTGCGTAACCAAAAAGTACCGCGCCCTTTTTGTTTGGCATCTGACAATATCTTGATAGTGGTTGAACAGCCAAGTTTAGAGCTGAACACTGATCAATGAATTCTTGCTCTGTCCACTTACCTTTTAACCAGCACACTGCATGGATACCTGAATCTGTAGGTTGAACACTAAGCACATCTGAAAGATGCTCATCAATAGTTTTAATCAAGGCTTGTTGGCGCTCATAGCAAGCTTTTCGAACTTTACGTACATGCCGAGCATAGTGGCCTTTTTGTATAAATTGAGACAAAGCCACTTGCTCTAAATAAGAACTTCGAACATCAGTATAGTATTTGGCTGCACTAAACGTTTCGATCAATGCTTCAGGCACAACCATGAATCCTAACCGAAACTCTGGAAACATCATTTTGGTAAAAGTACCAGAGTAAATGACTCTTTGCTGCTGATCTAAACCTTGTAGAGCTTGAATAGGATGTGTACCGTAGCGAAACTCACTATTATAGTCATCTTCAAAAATCCATTTCCCTTGTTGAGATGCCCAATCGAGTAACGAAAAACGGCGGGCGAGACTTAAGGTTCCACCTACAGGAAACTGATGTGAAGGTGCTGTATAGACCAGTTTGCTTTTTGAATAACGATGAATAATGTCAGAGACTTGCATTCCCTCTTCATCACTTTCAATTAAATTTACCTGTGCACCAAAACTTCGGAAAATGTTAAAAGCCGCATCATAACCTGGTTCATCTAAACACACCTCATCATTTGCTTGAAGTAAAGCATAGGCCGTTAAATGAATAGCTTGCTGCGTTCCATTGACAATAATAATTTGCTCTTCGTTGCAGTTCAGCCCTCGGGTGGAGCGGACATATTCACAAATTGCCTGACGTAGAGGTAGATAACCACGCGGGTCGTGAAATTGACCAAGCTGATAATACGACTGCCGCCAAGCTTGATTTAATAACTTCCACCAAAGTTGATGAGGAAATAAATCAACACAACCTACACCCACATGGAACATTTTTTTCTTTTGACTTGACCACGACTGCTCTCGCCATGAAGTTAATAATGCTTCCATATTCGGATTAATATTTAAGGATTGATGATTATTTTTAGACGTTTTTTTTGAATTTTCTTGAACATGTATTAACTGATCTGGCACAACCTCAGCAACATAGGTCCCCGAACTTGGTTTGGTAAATAAATATCCCTCATCAAGTAATCGTTCAAGAGCTGCCAATACAGAGTTTCTTGAAATTGACATCATCTCTGCTAGGGTACGACTTGAGGGTAATTTTGTTCCGGCAGATAGCCTTCCATCTAAAATAGCATCACGCAAAGCCGAATATAGCCCATCTTTAATCTGACCTTTTGGCAAAATCAAATGTGGGAAAGATGCCGAAATCGAAGCTGCCATAACAAACTGGTACTGTAAAAAATATCAAAAGTGTACCTTATAAAAATACCACTATCAAAACTACACTCTAGTTGTCCATTTTCCATTACTTTAAAATAGAGTGTAATTATTATGCAAAATCAAGATATTCAAATCATCCCAGTTCAACAGCAGGACTATTCACAATGGGAAAAATATTGGCTTGCTTATCAAAATTTTTATCAGGTAAATTTACCTCTTCATGTCACAAAAGTGACTTGGGAACGCTTTTTCAATGAAAATGAACCCGTTTATTGTGCTGTTGCCAAACAAGGTGAGCAAGTTTTGGGAATTGTGCATTATGTTATTCATCGTTCAACATGGGCAGAAGATAATTATTGTTATTTAGAAGACCTCTATGTTTCACCCGAAGTTCGTGGACAACACATTGGTAAGCAACTTATTGAATATGTGCAGAAGCAAACAATTGAACACAACTGTGACCGTTTATATTGGCATACTCAAGAAACCAATGTAACAGCACAAAAGCTTTATGACTGGATTGCACAAAAACCAGGGATTATTGAATATCGAATGCCTTTGAACTAAAAAAGTAAAAACACCAAAAGCTAGAATGCTTTTGGTGTTTAAATTTTAGTACGAATGAGCTTAATCACTTTGTCATTAACAGTTAAACATTGGTTAAATGCTGCGAAACGTTTAAGCTCTTGATCTAGTTCAAAAAAGAAATGCTCTTTATCTTTGATTGTTTTTTCTAGATGCAAGCTAATCACTTCTAATTCTTTGATAGATCGATGAGCTTTACAATCTAGTCGGCCTACTAACTCATCTTGATAAAGAATAGGTAAACAGAAATATCCATATACCCGTTTAGCCGCTGGTACATAGCATTCAATCCGGTAATCAAACTCAAATAAAGAAGTTAAGCGGTCACGATGAATAAGCGAGTTATCAAAAGGCGAAAGTATTTTTAAACCAAAATCAGTCTCCACTTTTTGTTCTATTGCAGCTACATCCACATATAGGGTTTGACCGTCAGCAAGTTTAACCACTGATACAACACCAGCATCAACCTGCTCTTTTAGCACAACACGCATAGTCTCTTTTAAATCATTTTTCTTTAAATGAACTAATTGCTTCCATGTAAATGCTCCATGTGCTCGAAGCGTATTATTAAATAAATACTGCGCATATTCATAAAGCGTGGGCATTCTTAAATCAATATTTTCAGGTAGGCAACGCTCAGTCAAATCATAGACTTTTTCCATTCCATTACGCTCACAGATCATCAAGTCACCCTGCATATATAACTGCTCAAAAGCACGGCGACCTGGACCTGTATTCCACCAATTTCCCAAACTTTTCTTATTATTCTTATCAATGTCTCGCAGTCGAATTTTACCTTCGGCACGAACACGCGCCAATATTTCATTCATAAGGTGCTGATCACCTCTATTGAAATAACGACTTTCTCCGTTCCTGACAGACATCATGGCAGGCAGCGCATAGCGATAATCTTTCATAGGAAGATAAGACGCAGCATGATACCAATATTCAAAAATCTGGCGCTCACGAACCAAATTATTTAAATGATTTAAATCATAGTCTGGCACTCGGCTCCACAATATATGGTGATGAGCTCGCTCTACAACCGATATGGTATCAATCTGTACATACCCTAAATGCTCAATAGCCTGTAAAGTGCCATCTAGACCTTTTGCAAATCGACTGGTTTTTCCTAAGCCTTGATTAGATAAAGTGAGCTGTTTTAAAGAAGAAGTCATAGAAATCAAATATTGTTGTATTCATTTAGAAGCAGAAAAATTTCAGTTCTATCCTATCACTATTTCCTAATTTGCTTGTGCTTTAGCATCAGTAATTCTTTATAAAAAGAATCTCGGCCAACTCAACATTTTACAGACTCATTTTTAAATAACTTTTGGGAGCCAATCTAATCACTAAAATAACAACCAATGCCACACTGGCTAAGTGAAAAAGCCATCCTGCTTTGTAAGCCCCCGTAAGATCATGCAAAATTGCAATAATCCACGGCGGGATTGCTGCCAGTAAAAAACCACCACCTTGCATCAGTGCAGATAAAGCACCTGCATGAATGGGTTCATCAAAATGGTCTAATGCAACTATAAGCGTTAATGCAAAACATCCTCCCAAACCCGCGCCCAAACAAATTGCCCAAAGAATAGCGGCGAACTCAGGCATAAAAGCCATTCCTGAAAAACTAACCATTTGCATTACTAACGTAAACCATAGCCATGGACGTCGGTCTTTATATTTCCTAGCTAAAATAGGCAAAATGAGTGCTGAAACTGCTTGGCTCAAGGCCAGAAGAGCAAGTAATTTCCCACTTTGTGCTGCGCTCCAACCGTGATCTTGAAAAGAAGGCGCTAACCAAGCTACGACTGATGAGTAGCCACCATTTACAAGCCCAAAGCAAGCCATTAATAACCAAGTTCGAGGTTGCTTTAATAACTTTCTTACAGGCGCACGATGAATAGATGAGCTAGCTTTTGTAGGTAAAAAAACCAGCGCCAATATAAATGCAAATAAAGCTGGAATAGCAAAAAAAGATAGTCCAATAGACCATAAACCCGTTATATTTGAAACTACAGGCGCTAACCATGCTCCTAAGGCACCACCTCCCATAAGCATGGCTGAGTAAAGACCCATCATCGGACCAATATGTTGGCTAAATTCTCGTTTAATCATGCCAGGAAATGCCGCTTGTATCATCGCGACTCCGAATCCAATCACTATGGCACTAAGAATTAATCCTTCGGCAGTAGGAAATAAAAATCGGAAAGCACATCCCGCACAAATACTCAGCAATGCACCAAGAATAGCCTTTCGTTCACCGACAAAGTTTTGCAATATTGGTCCAACAAATGCAACGATTCCCATAAGCATCATCGGTAGCAAAGTGAGCAATGCTACACCTTGTAGGCTTAAGCCAGTAGCTGTTCGAATATTGGCAATCAATGGACCAATACTTGTGATAAATGGTCTTAAATTAAGGCCCACCAAAGCTACCGTTACAACAAGCATGGGACGAGTCAAAAAAACGCCAGACTGTTTCATTATTCTGAGCCTGAATGATTGGCTTGATAATTCTTCCAATGCATATAAAGATCAGTGCGGTTTTCAACTCTGATCGGTATATATTGAATTTTCATTGATTGCTCAGCAAACGGCTTCGCAAGCTCAATATATATTTCGGCTGTAGACAGACCAAATGGTGTTCCGTCTTCATTAGAATAAGCATAGCTCACCGACTTTATACCGGCTAAACGCATTGCTGCCATACACATTGGGCATGGGTGTCCACTTGCATACACAGAGCAGCCTTCTAGGTTGGCAGATCCTAAAATTTGACTGGCTGAACGAATCGCCAGTAATTCAGCATGTGCAGTTGGGTCATTCGTTGTCAGAATCTGATTTACGCCTGAAGCAATAACTTCTCCATTCTTTACAATCACAGCGCCAAATGGCCTGCCACCTTTTTCAATATTGTTATAGGCAAGTTCAATCGCTTTACGTAAAAACTGTTCACCTTTTTCCATTAAATACTCTCACTTTCTATTTTGCACCAGCTGCAAAAAGTCTTTTTTCAATTTCGCGGTATCCTCGTGAACGCGCATGTTGTAAGGGAGTTAGGCCGTCTTTATCAGCCAAGTGCGGATCAGCACCTGCTTTTAATAAAAGCTCTACAATGTGTTGATATTTGGGTTCTCCATTTCCCAAAATGATGGCCTCAAGTAATGCCGTCCACCCCAAATTATTGACATGATTAACATCTACACCAGCGGCAATTAATGTACGAACTGTTTCGACATGGCCTCGTTCCGCTGCTGGAATGAGCGCTGTCCCACCGTAACGGTTAATACTTTTTAAATCCGCACCATGCATGAGTGTCATTCTTAGAATTTTTAAATATCCCTGTGCACCAGCATATAAATATGGACTGTCTTGAATATTGTCTTTTGCATTTACATCAGCGCCTGCCTCTATCAGCATATGAGCAGCATGTACATTATTTGCTCTTGTTGCGACCATCAAAGCAGTTGAACCAGTTTCATCTCGCTCATCAATTAAGGTCTTTTGAGATAAAATCTGTTTGAGAGATTGAGTGTCATTATTTATCACTGCCTGATGTAAAGGATACTCACCCATTGCGTTCGTCATATTTGTAAAGCCCAAAGCCCCCAGTGTGACGATCAGATTCATCCATAACAGTGACTTACGCATGGTGGCCTCCCAATAAAAACTTATGGCAAAACATTTTGCA
Organism: Acinetobacter sp. IRS14; assembly: GCF_034650275.1. Taxonomy (NCBI): domain Bacteria; kingdom Pseudomonadati; phylum Pseudomonadota; class Gammaproteobacteria; order Moraxellales; family Moraxellaceae; genus Acinetobacter; species Acinetobacter sp. IRS14. The sequence continues at coordinate 34,904 of NZ_JAOVFN010000012.1, read as the reverse complement.
ATTAGAATAAGCTTCACAAAAAGTATTTGGAAATTAAATTATTTAATCGATAGTATTAAGATTATAAATACTTATTTCATCGGCTTTTAAGCTTGGTAGTGCCTAATAATGTTTGATCCTCGCCTTTTACGTGCTTTCGTCACTATTTTTGAAACTGGCAGTTTTAGCGCAGCTGCCGATCAATTACATTTGACTCAATCAACGATTAGTCAGCAGTTAGCTCGCCTTGAAGAATCAGTAGGACATGCGCTTATAGATCGAACAGCACGACCTTTCAAATTGACGGTGTCTGGAGAATATCTGATTGGTTATGCGCAAAGGATTTTGACCCTTCAACAAGAAGCTGAAGCACTGCTTAAAGATCCGGCAGGAAGTATTCCTATTCGTATTGGTTTACCAGAAGATATGATGAGTCCAGCAATGGCTGAAGTTTTTGGTATATTTGCCAAAGAGCATCGTTCCATTCGTTTAGACGTAACCTCTGGCTTAAGCCGCAACTTAACAGAACGTTATCGGAATGGTGAATTCGATATTATTATTGTCAAAGAACCTGCGGCCAGTGCTGATCACCACGCTACATTCCCAGAAGAAATGGCATGGTTTGAAAGCGAGAATTCAACAACTACATGGTCTGATCCCATGAGTTTAGTGACCTTTCCTCAAGGCGGACTTTATCGGGATGAGATGTTCGCAACGTTAGAGCGTGAACGGCGACGTTGGTATATTGCCTTTACGGGTAGTAGCCTAGAAAGCGTGTTAGTTAGTGTTGAAACTGGCTTAGGATTATCTTTACTGCCTGTGGCAACAACCCGCGGACGTCGAGTACGTCGATATGATTCATTAGGGACTGTCCCACCTATGGTTGTTTCAATTTATACATGGGAAAAAGCTGGGATCATTTCCCAGCTTGTAGACAAGATGACAACTGTTTTACAAGAACGTTTTCAATCATCAATAAATGTTTAACTTACATCATTCAAACTTTCAGCAATAAGTTTTTCTGCCATTTCCTGTGTCTTTCTTAACCCCGGCATACGGAACTCGGTATGGCCATAATCTTGAATAGATTTCCAACGTCCCCCCCAGGTAAGCCCAACCGATTCAGCAACTTGCCCATATAAACGGTAGCCTTGCATAGCCCAAGGGTCTCTTTCAGAAATAACCACTTTTCCATTTCGTTTAAAGGCGACATCTGCTGCCAGACCAAACTGATGATAACTCTGATACCCTTTTGCTTTTGTCGTGTTCGGATTACCTGCCAACATATTCTGACGTACAGGACTACGATATCCCTCTAATAGAACCAACTCATAGCCATATTGTTCTTTCATGATTTTAAAAACCATGAGTAAACGCTGCTTATAACGAGGGTTCATTTTGCTCCATTTACGATCTACTAAACTGGTATCTAAAATAGCTCGCCCATCAAAACTTGTATTATCAATAGGTGAAGAATTAATGGTTCCACTATTTTGAGCAGAATATTGTTGCTCTAATTGTGTAGCCTCTACAATTGCAGCCTCAATTAAGCTTTCATCCACTTCTGGTGGCGGTGATAGTATTTCACCGTTCAAAAGCGCGTAGATTTGAGGATCTGTTTTTTTGAGATATTCAGCTTCAATTCGAGTTGAGCTAATAGGTCGAGTAAAAGCAAAAACTAATATACTGGCAAACAAGAAAAATCCTGCAATAACAATCCACCACTGCTGTAAATGCCAATGGGATTGCAGCTTTTCAGGCGCAGCCGCCTGATTCATTGTTTGAGCAAATTGTCTAACCTGATTAAGCTGTTTACGGCCTTGCGGCAGTAATGACAAAACAAAATCTTTGCTTCTCGTCCTTAGCTCATAAGACATTAAAAACGCTAAACCAATTGCTAAGCATGTAAAGCAAAAGAAAATGAGAAAAATCATCATTTGTTCATTAATTCACAGCAAAAGGACTTCGTGTAATTTTAATATCTACCGATGCTTTAGGTGGTTCAACCTCAGCTTCGGGTTCGGCTGGAGCTTTACTCTCAACAACAGGTTTAGCCTGTGCCGCTTGTTGTTGCTGCGGTTTACTCACTGGCTTTTGCTGAGTTGGCTGTACCTTCGGTTGAGTCGTTTTAGCTACGCTCGTCTGTAGTTGAGGCACAACCTGAACTTTCTTTTCACCCGTGAGCTGTTCATCAAATGGAGAAACTCGCTGTTGATTGACAGTAGCAGGCTTATGCTGAGCAGGTTTAAAGATATTACTTAATTCATTATCTTTAGGTTGTTCAAAGCCATCACGGCTCATTGAATCTGTTTCGTTGTCTTGACTGACAGCAACCTGATTTTGTTCATCAGAAGAATGAGTAGTTTCTTGATTTAAAATCTGTTCTTCTGTTGATTTACTCTCAATTGCTGTTGATTCTGACGAATGCGGTTGAGACAAGAACAGGAATAGCGAGATGCTGACAAACACCCCGGCAATAACACCAATGACAATATAAAGTATTGGTGATTTCGGCTTTTTTTTATTCGATTGTAAAACTCGAATAGAAGTTGGTTTTTCCTGAGCCATTTCGTACCATCATCAAGGTAAATAAATTGTAATATGTGCTTGCTCTTGAGGAGCAGAAATCACATTTTGATAATTAGATAATGCTTTATCATTTTGATTATTCAGCACAAATCTTAGCCCTGCAAAGGTAAGCAATGCAAAAATCAATAAAAAGATCAAAATCCAAAAGAAAGGTACTTCGCGATGAATAATATTTCGTATCTGATCGGGAATGGCCGAGAACGGCGAAAAGGCAACTTTTTTTCCTTTCAAATAGTCAATTTCGTCACCGACTCTTGATACTAAATGGTTGAGACTTTCCGTAGATTCGATTCGGTACTTACCCTGAAAACCTAATAAAAGGCAGTAATGAAATACCTCTAAAGCAGCTAGACGCTCTTTTCCACGGCTACGTAATTGTTCCAATATTTCAAAGAAACGATAACCGGCTAACTGAGAACCAAACAAGCTCAATTGTAACGGGCTAATTAACCAAGCATTTTGCAAATTAAAATAACTTGGGTCTTGTTGCGTTACGATCGTTTCATCAATCAAAGCACAGAATGCATATTTAGCATCATGAATATCATCGGCTGAAAATTGTAACTTTTTGGCTTGTTGCTCAAATTGATTGAGTAAATTTAAGATTTTTTCACGAAACTGTTGAGCGTCTGCTGGCACATACTGATTTCGAATTAAAAAAACCAAATAAAAGCCATCATGCAATAAATCAATAAGATTGATTGCCTGTAATTTTGCTTGAGACTGGCTACTATTATTCCCGCCCGTTCCAATTTGCCCATCATCAAATAAAGAAGGAGCGCCTGTGGATTGTGACATTTTTCTCTCCTTTACCCTTAAGCGTTCATGACCGCAATCAGTTCAATACTGATATCTTGGAAACCAGCCGGAACATAAATACAAATCGTTTCCGAATCTAACATGCGCTGATAAAGCTCATGATGTGGTTCAATTTCGAAATAGCTCACACCAGAACGTACCGGTATCGCAGTTGGAACTTGAATTAAGTGATGCAATGGAATCGCAGGCAATGCCGCAACTACACGTTGTTCTACATCTAAAGTGCTACCGATCTTGAATCGTAAAGGCACAATCTGGATTAACTCATGTGTCTGCATTGCGCTACTTGATACAGCAATATAAAGTCGAGTATCTCGAGTAATCTTATCGGTCTCAAGACTTCCCACCCAATATGAAGGTCGGATCTCTTTAAGCGCAATGCTGATATAACGACTCGAAATAATCGTATCGAGCAAATCACGTAGAATCGTGTCTAACTGCGAAAAACTTTCTTGTAAATTATGGTGTTTATAGGCAGGCAACTGATCGACATCATAGGCCGTCGAGAAAGTTAATAATGAACCTGCTAAACGCAATAATTCGAAGAACAAACGCTCTGGATGAATTTGTGGATATTGCACAAAATGATTTAGACCAGAATGAGCTGTATTTAACGCATTTACTAACCAGAACGAAACGATATCACCTGAACGGAATTCAATTAATTTCTGTTCATTTTCTCGGTTATTGGTTTGAATCGTCTTAATTTTTGCCTTAATAACGTTCAGTGTTCTTTTTAAATTTGAAATGAGTGTTTCAGATGCATCCACATGCAAAATTGGTGGAATAAACTTTCGGTCAATTTCAAAAGCACCCGAACTTTGACGTTTAATCTTCCCAATCGGCAGATATAAGAAACCATCCAGATTATGGTCTGGATTACTATGTACATCTAATAATTTAAAAACAGCACGGCGGCGTAGCAAACTAATATCTGCTTCAGTAGCATTCGTAAATAGATCGTGCGTTTCGACAAGATGAGATTGATATCTGCCCTTTTGCGCTTGGTTTTGATCAATTAGATTTTGCTTATTTGCTTGTAAGAGTGGCAATGCTAAATAAATTAGCATCTCACCACGTAAATTGAGATCATCCAATAAAATTGGCTCAGGCAATAGATCATATGCAGGCGCCTGATAAATTTCACCGTCTTGCCAGATCATCTCTACAGACTCAAGAGCAAGAATATGTGTGCTCAATTGAGCCTCATCGAAACTTAATTTTTGAATACCATACGAAAAAGGTACGACCGCACGAACCGTATGATTCAAGCGTTGTTCATGATAGGTATCTTGAATTTGGAAATGTTGAGGTCTTAAAAATAAACCTTCGCCCCAAAGGACTTTTTCAGCTTTAAACATATGTCTTTACCAATCTTTATTCGTATTCATTTTTAGGCTGCACACCTAACATTTCCTGAACCATTTGTAATGGATGCTCATCTTTAATGACTTGCGCTAGCCATTCATGTAACGGCATTTGACTCCATTTAATGGTTTTTTGAAGCATATAACTCACAGGACTATGAGGCTCATTTGCCTGAAAGTAATCTGCGATTTCTTGCAGAACTTTCATTGCTTGCTCACGATTCGCCAAATGTGTTTGAGCTTGAGGCTGAAAAGCAGGCTGTTCTGAAACAACTTGTACAGGCACTTGATTTTCCATAGATGAACTCGTGATGACAGCCGCCTGCTCTTGGACTGGCGTAAGTCCAGTACCAAAAGCTTCTGCTTTATAAATCTTGCGTAATGTGCTGTGAATGGTTTCAAATGCTGAATCAATTGCACCAAAACTTGGTGAGTCGAGTCCCATTAAATGGTCAAGGGTTTGCTTTAAAACATCCCACTCAGTTAACACTGAGCTAAAATCTTGATAATTAGAATATTGAAAAGTTTTAGACGTATTAAAAATAGCTTGATCGAACTGCTCTAACTCCGATGGTCCCGACTGACTATCGTACTCTTCAGTTTGCTTACGACGAATGTTCTCGTGATATAGAAAATTATCATAATCAAGCAAATTGTAATAAGGCACTGTATTGGTTAAAGAGACTTTCTTCAACAAGCCAGGCAACTGATTAATTAAACCCTGTAATAAACCAATGCGTTGATCTAAGTCATCATCTTCAATAACAGGATGAATTTCCTGCCAGTATTGATTAAGCATGATATGGCTTAAAGTTAAGCCTTTCGCCATACCCTCAAAACCATAAAGATGAGTCCAAGCTTCTAAGAGCCAAGTTAATAGACGAATATCTTTAGTATTCTCTTTTAGCAAAACACTCGTTTTATTTGATACAAAATCCCAGTCGGCTTGTTTTCGCTCAGCAACCCAATCGCCTTGATCTAGCAATAGATCATCTTGTGTTTTCGCCTTTTTGATTTCATGAAATTCATTAGAAAATGAAAAGTCATCACCACAAGGTAAGCTATCGCTAATGGGTTCAAGGAGTTCAGAAATATCAATATTCATCTAATTTTAGCTCTATTCAATTTAAACTTCTGACTTCAACTTTTTACTGGTCCTTTTTTTAGCAGCTTTCGCAACTGGATCTAGTAAATATTGAATTTCGTCATCTTTAGCATCAATCATGATAACTTTTGGCAACTTTTGCTCTGCTAAAGCCACTAAAATTTCTGTAGCCAATGCAGGTAACACCGTAGAATTTAAAATATTATCAACATTACGTGCACCACTATCGACTTCTGTACAGCGACTCAAAAGTAGCTCTACCAAATCTTCAGAATACTGGACTTGTGTACCGTATTGTTTTTCAATTCTTGCTGTGATCTTGCCTAATTTATGTTTAATAATTCGTACAAGTAGATCGTCATGCAATGGGAAATATGGCACAACTCTCATTCGACCTAAAAATGCAGGCTTGAATTGCTTATATAAACTTGGTTTTAAGTGGTCAATCAACTCTTCAGCTGTCGGCCAGTCTTCGACTGGTGTATTTAAGCAAGCTTGCATAATCGCGCTTGAGCCAGCATTTGAAGTCAACAAAATAGTAGTGTTTTTAAAGTCAATTACTCGTCCTTCACCATCTTCTAAAGTGCCTTTATCAAATACTTGATAGAACAGTTCCTGAACATCACTATGAGCTTTTTCAATTTCATCAAGCAACACAACACTGTAAGGGTTGCGACGAACAGCTTCTGTTAAAACACCACCTTGACCATATCCCACATATCCAGGAGGTGCACCTTTAAGCGAAGATACAGTATGTGCTTCTTGATATTCAGACATATTGATGGTGATTAAATGCTGCTCACCGCCATATAATTCATTTGCCAAAGTTAGTGCAGTTTCAGTTTTACCAACACCACTTGGCCCGACCAAAAGAAATACACCTTGTGGCTTATTAGGATCTTCAAGTCTTGCTTTTGAAGTTTTAATGCCTTGAACTAATTGTGTAAGTGCATAATCTTGCCCCATTACACGCTCGCCCAATTTATCTTCAAGCGTTAATATCTGTTTAATTTCATCATTAACCATTTTTCCAACAGGAATTCCGGTCCAATCAGAAATAATTTCATTAATGATTTGAGAATTTACTCTTTCAAATACTAATGGTTGCTGGCCTTGAATTTCAGCAAGATCTTTACGCAGTAAATTAATCTGATCATAAGCTTCAGATTCATTAGAATGATTCTGTACTTCTAATTCCTGAATTTTATGAACAAGTTCTAATTCTTTTTTCCACTGCTCTTCAGTTTCATGAATCTCTTTTTGCAAAGATTCTAAATTAGCTTTTAAAGTTTCTAATCGTTCATGATGAATTGGAATCTGACGATGTTCATTTTCTAAAATTTGCTGTTCAAGCTTTAAGTTGTGCTCTTGAGCCTTTAACTGATCAAGCTTTACAGGTTGGGCATTTTGGGTCAACGCAACACGTGCTGCTGCCGTATCAAGAACACTAACTGCTTTATCCGGAAGTTGACGACCACTAATATATCGATGTGAAGAGTGAACCGCTGTAACAATCGCCTCATCATCAATTTGTAATTTAAAATGCTGCTGCATGACAGGAATCATCGCGCGCAACATATCTACGGCAACTTCTTCGGTTGGCTCTTCTACTTTTACTACCTGAAAACGTCGACTCAATGCAGCATCTTTTTCAAAATATTGTTTATATTCTGCCCAAGTTGTCGCAGCAATAGTACGCAACTCACCACGTGCAAGTGCTGGTTTTAAAAGATTTGCAGCATCATTTTGCCCAGCTTGTCCACCTGCACCAATTAAAGTATGCGCTTCATCAATAAATAAAATAATAGGATGAGCAGAAGCTTGAACCTCTTGAATCACTTGTTTTAGACGATTTTCAAATTCGCCTTTAACACTTGCTCCCGCCTGTAAAAGTCCCATATCAAGCACATGTAAATGGACATTCTTAAGGGCGTTTGGCACTAAACCTTGAGCAATTTTTAAAGCTAAACCTTCGACCACAGCTGTTTTACCAACGCCTGGCTCTCCAGTTAAGATCGGGTTGTTTTGGCGTCTACGCATTAAAATATCGAGCATTAGGCGAATTTCATATTCACGCCCAATAACTGGATCTATACCGCCTTTTTTCGCTTTTTCAGTGAGATTAATCGTATATTGATCAAGCGCAGGTGTTTTAGCTACTTTGGTATTTGCTACAGTTGCGTCTGTTGGCTCAGCTTCACTAGAAAGTGTTTTCGTTTCATCTTGTTGCTCAACACTCTTCTCACAAATTTCAAGAAACTTATGTTTCATTGAGTCAATTGGCAAGAGATCAAATAAACTCGAAGCTCGAGTCGCAATTTGATATAAATCAGGCGCAGTTAATAAGGCAACTAATAGATGACCACTACGAATAATCGGATTTTGCTCAGCCGAAGCCAATAACCATGCTTGTTCAAACAAACGAACAATAGATTTAGCAAAAATAGGAGTTCGTGAATTACCTTTCGGTAATTGAGAAATTGTTTCTTTTAAATCATCAGCTAAAGCTTCAGATGAAATTTTATATTTCTTTAATAAAATCTTTAAATCATTCTCTAAAGTTTGATTAAGTAACTCTAAGAATAAATGCTCAATTTCAATTTCGTAATTTTGTTGAATAACACAAGCATTAGCCGATTTTTCTAAAGCAGTTCGCGCAACTGTAGAAAGTTTTGTAATTAAAATTTTTAAATTACTCATCATTACTCTCAATATTTTTAAATAATTTAATGCTTAAAATCATAATGCCTGTATATTAACAAAATTCAGCTTTATCAGACAAACTACTCATCATTTCAAGCGTTAATATGTTTTAGTAGATATTTATATCTATATAAAAATATCTCTACCCTTATCCTTGATTAACTAAACTCTGTTTTGGCAATAATTTACAGCCGCATGATAATGAATCATTTACACGCGCTGCTGATTTACCCATGACAAGCATATTCGGATCTCCCGATACAATCGTTGCAACTATTTTGTGTAACGGACAAGTCGCCTTGTCTCCTACACAGGCAATTGCAATTCCATCAATTAAAAATGTACTGTTTCCTGAAATGACTTGCCCTCCACCAGTTGTTGGGCATCCAATCGTAATGTAAGGGCTAGCCATGTTCTTCTCCTTATATTTATAGAACAGTAAACTCAATTCGACGGTTTTTCTTTCTGCCTTCTGGAGAAGTATTATCTGCAACAGGCTTAGATGAACCTAAACCTTCGGCAGATAAATGGTCGGCAGGAATACTTTTACTAATCAAATAGTTTTTTACTGCTAGCGCACGATCTTGACTAAGTTTCAAGTTTTTAGTCGCATCACCTGAACTATCTGTATGTCCTACGATTTTGACTTTTTTGCCGCCTACTTTATTCAAGGCAACAGCCATCTCGTCTAGAATTTTTTGACCCGCATCAGTTAAAACTGCACTACCAGATTCAAACTCAATAATTCGATTTTTAAGTGCGTCATCAATGATTTTTTGCTCAGCCTGATTGACTGATAACTGTGAATACAGTTGATATGGTGGCTGTACTAACCCTTGAAAAGATTGAATGGTAGGTTGAATATCTGCTGGATTCAGCATTTTCCCACTTAGCTCAAATCGAGTACCATTTACGCTTAATTTACCTTGTGAAACTTTTTTTAAGTCAGGTGTAATAACTCGCGTAACAGAATCACTCCATCCATTTGGAGCAGCTACAGGTCTCACTTGTATTTTATCTACAACCTGATCAGCACCATAAACAGATTGCATTTTTAATAAGATGGCCTGTTTACTCGCCTCATTTGGAACCACACCCTCTACAACAATAGGCTGAGCCAAAGCATAATTAGCTATTGCATAGATAAAACAGCCTTTTATGAGCTGTGTAAGTTTAGTTTGATTTCGTTGATTCATTATTATTCACCCAAAAAAGTCTGTCTAAATAGTTTTAAGCCTTGATTTAAACTTAATTGGCGTTGGCATAATGATTGTTCTAGCGTAGCTAAACCAGCATTCTGCTCCAAATAAGTATCAATCCACTGAGCTTCTATTAAAGAAACCCAATGTTTACTATCCATATTCTGAGTAAAAATATCGCTCAGGGCTAAAATATCAGCCCCTTGAAAACCGAAGAATAATACGGGTTGTTCTCGATGTAACAAACCTATCAACACCTCAGTATTATGTTCCTTTAAAAAGCGACAAATAATACTGACCCAAAAGGCTGCTATTTCATAACTGTAAGCAGGATTATTAATAGGCAAAATTAAAACTTTATTTAAGCGACTGGTTCCATTTTGTAAAATTGGCTGAAGTAATAACCCCAACCCAATCATACTTTGCGCTAACTCATAAATACTGAGTTTCATTAATTGAGCAAATGAGTGCATCGTATGATTTTCATAGAAACCCACACACTCGCGTTCAGTTAAAACCTGAATTTGATTTTGTAAGTGACCTAATTTTCCAAGTAACAGATCTGAATCTTTAATTCCTTTTAAAGTACGATTGTTTTGGAATAAATCAACGAGTACATGCTTATAGCTATATGGTGCATATAGCAAATTATCATACGGTAAATCAATTTCTAATAAATGGCTGAGTACCATTGGAAAAGATCGACCCGAACTATCTTCACTTGCAAGAAGGTTCGCCGCTAAAAACATATTTTCTTTCGGATTCGCAATAAAGAAGTCGAGCGAAGGCAACGTGTTATAAGCTTCTTTAAAGCTGCCCGATTGCATTGCATATTCCAATGCTTCAGTAATCCACTGATCAAGCAACTGTATTAAAGCATTCTGACCTTTTGTTTTTAAAAAGTCGCCTCGTGCAGGACTTTTGCCGTAATACAAAGGAGTTGTTTTTAATGTCTGCATTATTGCTCCTCCTTTCGCATAGAGGTTATTTTCCATGTCATGGTTTAACTCCCACAGAAGGCTGAGCAAGTGCTGAAACAGGATTTTCTGTTTTTGCTGGAGCAGCTGCTTGAGCTGGCGCCTGCTGAGCAGACACTACACGAGCAGCTTTATCCGCAGTGACTTTATCCACTAGTTGCATACCCGCATAACCACGGCTTGAACCAATACTGCCTGAATTACTACTGATCAGACGGAAATTCATTTTTAAAACTAATGATGGATCAGTTTTACTACGCCAAAGCATTTCAAATCCGCCATTTTGTTCTTTACGCTGAGCACTATCAATTAAGCGGTTAATACCGTATTCACCTGGCTCATCAAAAATCGTATGCGTTTGACCTTGTAAATCTACAGCGGTAATTCGAGCACCTGGAATACTGCCTTGATTTGGCCAAATGAAGTTCACCCACTGTTGCACACCGTTCTCATAAGTCATGCGCTGACCATCAATATCCACGGTATATGAAAGCAATTGTGGATTTGGAATTGGGTAGAACTGGAAGTTAGATTGATTAGTTGCAGGCGCAGCAGGAGCTTGACTATTTAACTCACCTGTTGCCATACCATTAGATGGCGTAACGTATCTTTGGAAATTCATGACGAATTGAGGATTTAAACTAATTCCTAAATCCTTCCATGTCTTAGACGTTAATGTATAGCCACGACGAATCACAAATGGATCAAGATTTTCTTTTACAAAACGAGAAATGCTGCCGTTTTCACCTAAGATTTGTCCAATTTCACTACTTGTCGCCTGCAAAGAAGCTGATGAATTAAATGGATATTTCTTAGCAAGATTTGCTGTAAATGGCTGATACGCCTGCATGACCCATAATTTATTAATTTCGTCTTGTGTCGGTGTAATTAAACTCTCGAAAGCCTGTGTCAGTGGACTAACTACTAATTTTTGTAGTAATCGCTGATCAATTTCACTAAAACCAACCGCCATTTTTTCATCTACAATTTTTTGCGTTTGGTTAAATACAGAAGTTTGCTCATTCAGGGTTTGTTTGACTAATGTCATCGCATTAGGCCCAACTTCCCCTGCGTTCTTAAGCTCATTAAACTTACTACGAACAAGGGCTAAATTTGTCATATATTCATCAAGTAATGATTTACCTTGTTGATCATCGCGTTTGCGAACCAACTGATAGAACATTTGGTATTCTTGAGAAATAGCGCCCTGAGCATTAGTCGCCACTTGATTAGCAGCCTTATCATCATGATTTAAAACCTTACGTTTAAACCATGCAACAAATCCTTTTTGTGGAGCTGCTAACTCAGCTTGTACAACTGGATTATCCCAGTTTGTTTCAATTGCCACTCTTTCAATTAAGGTTCGAATTGGAGAGTTCTGTGGCTCACCTAAAACATCAATATTTTTTACTTGCTGAGGGAATTGGGCAGCTTTAGCATAATGAATACCACTTAAGAATTTTCTCCATTCCGCAATGTATTCTTGCTTATAGAGTGCTGTCAGTTGCTTTCTAATTTGCTCTGGGCTGCCAGAGAAAGTTAAATCATCAGATTGACGACTATTTAACACCCAATCTTTACTATCTGTTGGCTTATCTGCGGCTTCTTCAATCGCTTTTTCTACATAGTCATTCCATGCCTTTTGGGTAAATACGCCAGGCAACGCATAACTGCCTAATACAACATTTTTATTTGCTTCACCCACAATCTGACTTACCGTCAATGCTGGGAAACGTACTGCTGCACGCATTTTTATTTCGTTATAAACACGATCACGCGCTGGCATTCCTCGAACAACAGAGAGCAATACTTGACGTGTTTGATCAACAATTTGCGAATCTGCATCTAAAATTGGGAACTGTTTATCATTCGCTAAAGTCATTGCATACGACAAGATTTGTTCAGCTTCCTGAATCATATCTGCACGTGGCATTTGACCTTTATTTGCGTCCAACCAAGAACGCCAGAAACGCGTAACTTGATCACTCAGATGACTAGCATCCATGTATTGTGGATTACTCATCATCAAATATGCTTTTAATGCGTTATAAGCATCTTGAGGATTTGTGTCTGACGGTTCTAAATATTGTTGAGTCTGAGCAGTTTGCTTGATTTCAACATTCGTGTGATTCGCTTTTAAGGTTACTTCATTATTTTTTACACGTTGCAAATATTGAGCAATGTTTTGCTGTGTCGGTGTCAATACAATTTGCTTAACACCTTTTAAATATTCAGCTTTTAACTTTTCACGAAGCTCATTGCCCTGATATAAACCAAAACTAAACTTAAGTGGTCTATTTTCGTCAAACTCATCTAACTGCTGTAGACGTCTTTGAAGAATCAGTAAAGCTTCTAATTGAGTAGATAATTGCTGACCAGAAGCTCTTTCTAGTTGAACTACTTTATTTAGATCTGCTTGAACTTCACCAATTAATTGTTGGTTATTACGGTATGACCAAACCCATACGCCAAGAATAATGGAAACGCCCGCTAAAGCACCAATAAATGCAATGTAGCGTTGACGTTTTCTACCCGTATTTACATGCTGCTTAACAAGATCTTTATCTTTTAAAATAACATCTGAAAATAGACCATTTAAGAAATAACCATGGTTAGGCGTAATTTTTGAACGATCTTTTAAATCACTTTGAGCAATTTGAGTCAGCTGAAATTCTTGTGCAATTTGTTCCGTCATTGGACTTTCAATGACACCTTCCTGTAAAGCACTTGTGAAGTAAAATCCACGGAAAACAGGTTGAAATTGATATGGATTATCTTCAAAAAGTGTACCGATAAAGCTTTTTAAAGCTGGTTTTAATGTTTTAAATTCTAATGGGAAGGTCATTACACTTGGTGAGATATTTTGCGAATGACGGCGACTTAAATGAGTCGAACTTACCCCTTTTAGACCATCATAAAGAATGGTGTAATGTTTTTCGAACAAATCTACCGCGTTATGAGAAGAACTCTGCTCATATGGAAGCGTTGCTCCCCAAGCTTGGTTATATTCTTGAGCTTCGTAAAATTCAAAAAACTCGGTAAAACCTGCAATCAAGTCCATCTTTGAAAAGACTAAATAAACAGGTACAACTACTTCTAGACGTTCGGTTAGATCTTGAATACGAGCACGTAAATTTTTAGCTAGCTTTAACGAGTTTTCAGGACTTTGACTAATTAGCTCAGCAATACTAACAATTAAAATCAAACCATTAACCGGAGCTTTAGAACGGTTCTTTTTTAAAATATTTAAGAAACCTAACCACTCAGAATGATCTTCGCTATAAACAGAATAACGACCAGCCGTATCGAGCAAAATACCTTCTGTAGAGAAAAACCAATCACAATTTCGAGTACCGCTTAAACCAGCAGATACCATTTTTTGATGCGTTTCTTCGAAAGGAAACTTTAAACCAGAATTATAAATAGCTGAACTTTTACCCGCGGCTGGGTTACCAATAACCATATACCAAGGAAGCTCATATAGTGCAGCATTCCCTTTTTTATCACCCAACTTAGATTTACGAATCAGTTGAATTGATTCTTTCATTTGTTGACTAACAAGCTGAAGCTCTTCTTTATCTTTATTTTTGCCATATTCAGCTTGATTGTCTTTTTCAATTGCTTCAGCTAGCTCTTCGCCCTGAGCAGCATGCTTTCTTCGTTGAATAAGCCAATAGATACCATAAACAATAAGACCCAAAGCATAGGCAGTTGCTAAAGCCCAGAATATATGACGAGGAATTGAAGTATATGAAGACATCAATGCCACGAACAATGACAAGGCGATAATTGCTTTAGGATTCGTGATGTACTGCCACAAGTAGCCTAAAATTGTATGCATTCTATTCTCGTTCTAAGTCCAAAGTTTAAATTAGTTATTCAACACCATCACATCATCTTCTGAATTTTCAGTGACACTTTGCACAAATGTATGTGCTGACACTGTATTTTCACCAAAGACAAAAGGAATGATATGTTCAGGGAAATGCATACTCAGCATAAAGCCATAAATATCAGCTAAATGTTGGGTATGCCCTAATGAAGATTTCACATAAATATAGTGATGTGGTTCTACAGGTGTTTGAAGAAAGTATTGCTGCAATTTCTTCGAAACTTTTATATCCGTCTGATCTGACAATATCAGCACATAAGGATCCTCACCTTCATATTGAGGTAAGTCATGAAATTCAAAATTAGTAAAAAGCTTTGCTGTATCTTGTTGGCCTACAACAACTTTTAGTTTTTTTGTAGGTTCTAATTCTTGAATTTTTACTAAAGGATCAGCAAGTAAACAGCTTGCTGCAAATTCAGCAGGAATATAATCTTTAATCATCCAAGACTTTTCATCGACTAGATCCTGATCAATTTCGGAATCGGCTACGAGCAAAAAGAACATCTCGTGTTCTCTTTTATGAATACCCTTTAATAGGTGTATCAGCTCTTGATAAGCCAGTTGCTCTCCAAAAAAATGATATTCAATATGGATCTTTTGAGCAGGAATGCCGATCTCAGCAAAAAACTCTAAAATTAATTCATTACTTTGTTCATCATTCCAGATATGTAATAAATCCTCCGAAAGAAGGATATGTAGATTTAAGCGATTTAAACGATAAACTTCGACTATCGGCATTTGAACATCATCATATTCAGACTCAGGATCAACCCATGCCGGATGCATATGATATTCACGTGCTTGCTGCGACTCATAAAATAAAGTTGAACGTTTTAAATGCTCTGCAAGAAGATATAAGTTTTCTATATTTTGTTCTAATTGCTGTTTTATTAATGACATCATACGAACTTGTCGTGGAGATGCATACTCGCTCTCCTCATGATTATCTTCATCCAAGTCTTTAATTCGGTAAGATAAAAGAGGCAATCCGTAAGAATTTAACAGTTGATCATCCAGCTCTGGGCTTTTAAAGTTTTGTAGCTGCTCAATAATGCTTTCATTCTCACCGAGTGCATGTACAGCAAAAGAAGAGTAAATATTAAAATCTAGCTGTTCGAGTGGTGCATCAGTTACCGCAGTTTGTTTTTGGTTAGCATCACCTTTATCTTGATTTATAGCTTGTTCTTTCTTTTCTTTATAATTTTTATAAGCGCTATAAACTAACCATGGGGATAAGATCACCAAGGTAATAATTGCTGGTAATAGCAGGAAATAAAGGAAAAAATCACCCTTATCAGGGTTATATTGAACATCACGCCAGTAGAAAATAATAAATCCACTAACTAATGCAAAAATAGCGATGAACGAGAGTAATATTTTTTTAATCATATTCGCTCTCCAATAAGGCTATAGCAAGTTTCATGACTATGTACTTTCGGTTCTCGTGATATAAGAAAAGAACCTTGCCCCAAACCATTCTGATTATGGTGAGTGAGACAAATAGGTTGTATTTCTGACTCATCCAATACGAGTCGAAGATCTATTGATAAAGTTGGACTGCACCAAGTTTCTACAATTTTTTTAAGCTTTAAACTTAATTCTTGATTTGGTAAAAAACTGAGATATTGCTGACGCTTTAATGGCCCAATTTGAATTTCAATTTTCCCATCAATTTGCTGAATAGTTTCGCCACAAAATGTATTAACACCAAGTAGGCTCGGCTGAGTTCCACCTAAAGTTGTTAATTGGTCACTCGCCAATTTAAAAGACTCTTGTATGAACTCTTTGATCGTAATTTCATGTTTAAAAATACACGACAGCATCGTTTTTAATGCATGAACTGTATTATTCTGGCCCTGCATTAATCCAGAAAACTCTGCAAAATAGTCATCAAGCTCTGTTTGCTGATGTTGCGACCGTACATAGCCATTCAACGCATGCAAAATATCGAGATAATCATTTTTATGCTCGATCTCATATCGAATCGGCAAATTATAGGTAATGCTCGACTCTACATATTGAGCAGTAAGCTTATGGTTAAATAAGCTCAGAAACTCTTTAGTTTCAGCTCTTTGCTGACGCGAAGCTTGTTTAATCTTGTTCGTATACGTATACGGTAAAGCACCTTGTATACCTGTAAGACCAACAATTAAATTTGTGATATAAATCCGCTCGTCCGTTAATTCTAAATTTTCAATTTCTGTAGCAGGAAAATTTAAATTAAAGGATGTCTCAAACTTAAAATGATCACTCCAAGATGTACCAACTGTGCGACTTGAATCGTGTCTTAATAGCCGTGTTGCTTGGATAAATTCAAAAGACTTTGGCTTTGTAAAGAGCTCAGCTGTTATAGAAGAGTCTTGCCACCAACGTTCTGACTGCATTGGTATAACTCCTGCTGAGATGAATAATCCTTAACAACCAAATCAACGAAACTATTAATTTGAACCTTTAAATTAAAAACACGACTTAACAATTGGCTAAAAATGTATAGGCTATGCCCTCTAAATACAGATGAATCAATTTGCAATTCGGCCTTCACACCCCTTACAAACATTGGAAATGGCTTTCCATCTACAAGTTTATGAGTAAGTGAAAATTCAAGGTGCTTGATTGATTCAATAATTAGGTAATTTTCTTTTGATAATGGTAAGTTGTATAACGCAAGTAACTCTTTAATATGAGATACAGCATCACCTTTCATTAAAGCTAAACTATTCAATGAAAGGTGCGAAATAACACGCCACTGCTCACTCTGACTTTGACCAAATTGATATGGTTTTGTAGGTCTTTTTAAAACAATCGCACGGCGAGCCAAACTACTATCGTTGAGGTTCAATATATTATTAGACTGCCCCAATGCTTCATGTGGTAAGTCACGATTTGAGCACAATAATTTTGTGCTAATAAAATCCGAACGTGTTGACGAAGGATTTAGATTTTTAGAAATAATTGAATACCCCATTTCGACGAAATTAGGCTGTAATTTTTGATAGTTTACTGAATAGAAAAAACGAGCCTTATCAGCGTGGTAGTGACTCATCGCAAAAAAAGGTAGCACCGGAACATAGCTCTCTTCGTGACTAGTTTTTTCACGCACCATATTCATTTCAGTGATTGAATAAACTTGATAAAACTCAGGATGATGTGCGTCTGTAATCAGTGGGTATTCTAATTGCTTATGTACAATTTTTTGAGGTTCAGCGTATTTTTCAAATAAATTAATGACTGGTGTAGTAAATAATTTAAAATTAGCGATATTTAATTCAGAATAATTTCGGACTATAGCTTGATCATTTAAATTTAATTTAAAATGTATAAGCAGCTCAAAACCACTCTCTTCTAAAGATAGAAGCTTTAAAAAACTTAAATCGAGTTTTAGATAATTAAATTTTTCAGGAAAACAAAAATATTCCATCAGCAAACGATAAGCATGGTGAGTATGCTGATCGAGAGGCAATAGACTTTCTTGCTCTGAAAAGCCAGTTAATTCAAATGGATTTTTATTCAGCTCAACAACTTTCTGCCCTATTTTAATAGCAAAAGTTGTCCCCTTCTTAAAAATACTGTCTAGTACTTGAAGTGGAAAATTAGAAATTGCATCTAAATAAATAGGTAGTTTTTCATCTTTTAAACACAAATGAGCATTGTTAAAAATTTCGAATTTAAAATTTAAAGTCGCATTTTGACTTAAATGCATATGTGCACTAGGTGTGCTTTTAAACTCTAGCGCTTGCAAACTTATCGGGAGTAATTTGACTTCTTGCGTCGTATTAAACTCACATTGAACCCCTTTAAAACTACGCGACTTTAAGACGGTGTGTGCAGGAACAATATGCGCTTCTGTGAGCTGTTTTATCTTATTTATATCTTCGAAACTTACCACCGAACAAGCAGGAAAGTGACGTAAGTATTGAGGGAACATCACCTCAAATAGAGAGCGCGTAAATACGTCATAACTATCAGCAAGCTTTTTATCAATGCGGGCAGCAATTAATGAAAACGCCTGTATAAGACGCTCAATATGCGGATCATCAATTTGCTCTTGATTTAAAGATAAACGCTGAGCAATTTTCGGATATTTTTGTGAAAATTCACGAGATTGCTGACCAAATTCTTGTAGTTGTTTTTCGTAAAACGGTAAAAGCTCTTCTATCACAACACACCCACTACGCTTAGGTTCTCGCTGAAATTACATATTGCTGCGTTGTCGGTTTTAGCAATGCATCAAAAACGACAGGTTCATACAGTGGATGAATATTTAGATAAGCCTGAATACTTAAACATAATGCCCCCATATTATGTCCATCCAACAACATCTCTACCCGTATTTGTCTTAATCTAGGTTCATGAGCTGCTATTGATTGTTCAATGGATTGGCAAATCTTGTCTCGATCTAGCGGATTGGCTGTAGAAAGCCCCACAAAATCAATAATCCCGAACTGAAGTATAGATTTTTTAACTAGCGGATAATCATCGACCACATGATCCAATTTAGCGACTCGACTATTCAGCAAGTCTTCTAAATCTTTTGCTACCGATTCTCTTAATTGCTGAATAGAAAGACCCTTTGCATAATCTTCACTTTCAGGAATTAAGCGATCAAACAAAGTTGAACGAAATCCGTATGGATAAAGCCGATCTAAATTCATTCGAGTTCACAACAAGCATGCTTAAAGACAGCAGAGGCTAACTTTATGTCAGCCTCCACCAAATATTCACTTAAATAATTATGCTGCGTAAGAAGCAGTATTATTAGAAAGTGACCATTTCTTAGTAACAGCACCTTTAGCAGTACCGTTAATATCTTGTTGGTTATATGTCCACTCAACAGCTGCGTATTTCAAACCAAACGCTTCAGTTGGTACACCTTCTTCGTTAACTGTTGGAGTTACGCTAGAAACTAGAACATGCTTCAATTTAATTTGTAAGTACTTGATACGTTTATCGCCATTTGCACGATAAAAATCAATTTGTACTTCATCAAATGTATAACCAGCTGAACATGCTTCCCATAATTTCGGGCTAGTTGCATCTAGGTCTTTAATAAAAAGCATATCTGAATGTTCAACACGTTCAGCAGTATGGCCACCAACACTACTTGAAGTAGCAGATTTAGGTTGACGAATGTTGTGAGACCAAGAGTTAACTTCTAACCAGCCTTTGTGCTCAGAGTCACGAGACTCGCCATCAACTTTATATTTACCGCGAAACTCAACGTATATATCTTTCATTTAGAAATGTCCTATTTGTAATTTAAAGTTATTCTTTCGCTGACCTTTATTAATTTGAGGACTGAGGTAACTCAGTAACAAGTCGCAAAGAAACTGACAACTCATCCAGCTGGAAGTGTGGTCGCAAGAAAACCACAGATTTGTAGTGACCTGGTTGAGCAGGATCTTCTACAACTTTTACAGACGCTTCGCGTAGAGGGTATTGAGCTTTCGCTTCTTGAGAAGCACCATCATCAAGTAATACATACTGTGACAACCACTCATTTAAGAATGCTTCAACATTTCCAGCAGAAGCAAAGCTACCCACTTTGTCTCTCATCATTGCTTTTAAATAATGAGCAATACGTGAAACGGCCATGATGTACTGAATTTGACTTGATAAAGCAGAGTTAGCATTTGCTGTATCGTTATCATATTTTTTAGGTTTTTGAGTTGATTGCGCGCCAAAGAAAGCAGCGTAATCGGTATTTTTACAATGCACTAAAGGAATAAAGCCCAAATCGCTTAATTCTTTTTCGCGGCGATCAGTAATCGCAATTTCTGTTGGGCACTTGAATACCACTTCGCCATCTTGTGTTTTAAACGTATGAACTGGTAAGCCTTCGACTAAACCACCACCTTCAACACCGCGAATTGCAGCACACCAACCATGCATATCAAATGCATTTGTTAAACGAGTACCGAAAGCATAAGCAGCATTCATCCACAAATATTCGTTGTGGTTTGCACCCGAAACATCTTCAGCAAAGTTAAACCCTTCTGTAGCTGTTCCTTCCTTTGGATGATAAGGAAGACGACCAAGCACATGCGGCAAGGTTAAAGCAACATAACGAGCGTCTTCACTGTCACGGAATGAACGCCATTGAACATATTCAGCTGTTTCAAAGATTTTCGACACATCTCTAGGTCGATCAATATCTGTAAATGATTCAAGACCAAGAATGCTTGGACTAGCCGCAGAAATAAATGGCGCATGAGCCGCTGCAGCAACATGAGAGATTTGCTCAAGCAAATACATATCAGAAGGCGTACGGTCAAATTCGAAATCACCAATCAGTGCCGAATATGGTGCACCACCAAAAGATCCATATTCTTCTTCATAGATTTTTTTGAACAAAGTACTTTGATCAAAGTCTGTAGCACCTTGAAAATCTTTTACCAGCTCTTTTTTAGTCGTATTTAACATACGAATTTTAATGAGAGGATTAGACGGTGTTTCCTGACAGAAGTAGTAAAGACCACGCCAAGTTGATTCAATCTTTTGAAATTGTTCATTGTGCATGATCTGACTTAATTGATTTGAAATCAGAGCATCAATTTCTGCAATACGCTTATCGATTGATAAAGTCATATTCTCAGAAACTGTAATTGTACCTGCCATTACTTCTTTGGCAAGCTCACCGATTAAGCTTTTTGCACGCGAATGTTCTTCTTCATTTCGGGCAATACGGCTTTCTTCAACAATCGAGTCTAAAAGATTAACTTGTTCATTTTCAACAAGAGGCATTGCTGCCGATTGAGCATTATTCATGATCAGCCTCCGCACTTAATTTACGGATTTGATCAGTACTCTTAAGCACTTCATCAAGTAAGTCTTCTAAACGCTCACTGTTAGAAATCTTATTTCTTAAATCTGTTAAACGCTCACGTGCTTCAACGAGTTTCTTTAATGGGTCAACCTGTTGAACAACATTTTCTGGGCGAAAATCTTCCATTGACTTAAATGTTAAATCAACTGCAATTCTTCCACCCTCTTCAGTCAGCGTATTATCCACTTGAAAAGCTGCTCTTGGAGACAATGATTCCATAACTTCATCAATATTATCTAAATCGACATTAATGAATTTTTTATCTTTTAATTTTGTACGTTCAAGCTCAGAAGCTGCCGAAAAATCACCCATCACACCAACAACAAATGGTAGTTCCTTCGCTTCTTTTGCATCACCAATTTCGACATCATATGTAAGCTGAACACGTGGAGGGCGAATTCGCTGAAGCTTCTTTTGTACGCTTTCTCTCTTAGCCATAAGATTCTCTTCCTGATTATTTAATTAAAGGGTCAAAAGGCGAACTTTTTGATTTATTAACATTGGCTACAGGGGCAGTTTTTGGTTTAACCACAGTTGCTTTTGCTGGAGTTGCTACTCGTTTTGTAACTGCTCTAGAAGCAGTAACTCTGTTACGTGTTACAGTTTGTTTTTTATAGCTTCTTCTTTCATTATCAACTGAGCCACCTTCTGTAGCTGCCTTAACATTTGAAGTATCTGGCGCAGGCATTGAAGTATGGATATTTTCAATTAATTGTTTAGCGGGTGGATAAGTTACATCATTGCTTAAATAACGCATTTCCTGACTTCGCATTTGCTGCAAAGAGTTATTTGCAATGCTTACACCAGATAAAAATAAAACATCTGTTATTAATGAACCGCGTATATTTTGACTTTGCAATTGACTTGCCAAATTTAATGCTTTAACTGGTTGATTGGTTTGATAAAAACGCATAGCTGCTTTAGCTAATAAATCATTTTTTTGAGTCGTATTATCACTATCACAAACTTGTTTAAAAATATTCAATAGCTCAGGGTCATTCTGACCTTCTGCTAAAGGATTTTTTTTAATACAACTTTTTTTAAGTTTTACAGGCTCTAGTTCTGCTGCATGAGCACCTGATAGACCGATAATGTTTCCAGTCAGAGAAAGTATCAAAATACTTCGTTTCAACACAACTTTTATTCCTCTGTTTTCTTATTTATTCAAGGCTTTACTGAAAAGTTAATATTGATAAAACATTAAAAAATCAGTCTAAAAACCTTATATTCAAAAAATTTACGCGCAGTTTATCATATAAACAAACATATTTTATATAAAAATCATATCAACTTAAACTAAAAGTAAATAGTTAAGATGGTTATAAAATATAGCTTAATAAAGTTATTCTTATAAAAATATAATATTGTTATTTTTTGTAATTAAAAATAAGTTGTTGATTTTTATTTATTAAATAAAAATCAACACCAATTAATAAATTATTATAAATATCATTCATTTAGTTTTTATGAAACATTTGCTTAACAATATTTAAGTTTATATTAACCAGAAGGTATTTCTATTTGGTTATGAACACATCATCAAAACGTAAAGTAAAAATTAAAGTGCAAAAAACACAAAAATTGTCAAGACTAATCTGTCTATCTATTATACTTATTTATATAAATTTAATTTTCTAGCTGAAGGCTAAGAACTACTACACCCTGCCCTAAGCATGCCTTTTCGACAAATTATCAAAAAAATAGAATAAAAAAATTAAGTTTGTTTTTTGTAAAAGTATGATAAAAAATTATAGATTCCTATTTTAGATAGCCAATCAGTTATAAAATATCTAAGTTCATTTTGATTCTTCATAAACTATAATGATTATTCGCTAAGTTGAATAACAAAACCGCTCTTTATATCTTTCAAGTCTCTCACTAAAATAGTTTCATCAATATTCAACCTAATGATTTCCTAAAAAATGATGAAACGGAATATAGCTGTTGTTTTATTTTCAAGTTTTGCTTTAAGCGCTTGTGCTAAATCTACTGAAACAAATCATAAGTCATCAAAGCCCTCACCAGAACTCCAACAAAAAATTCAGAAATTGGTTGAAAAAACCAAAAAGAATATGATCTTTGTTGAAGGTGGTAGCTACCTAATGGGTGACTTTGGACTAGTAACTCCAGAATTAGAAAAAATGGTTCCAAACAGTATGGCGGTGAAGAACCCAAAGGGTAATACTGAAAATCCTGATAACCAACCTCTCTCACCTGGAAATGATAATAAGACTCTACATAAAGTTACGCTGAGCAGCTTTAATATGAGTGCTTATAAAACAACATTAGAAGACTTTAATACTTTTACTGAGGCAACAAGCCAACCTAAAAGCTATTACAATGGATTATATACACCAGAAATCATTCATGAAGTTGCTACAGGAATGGATTGGCAACAAGCCAAAGACTACTGTCAATGGCTAGGGCAACAAGTGGGTACCCCCATGGACTTACCTACTGAAGCACAATGGGAATATGTTGCTCGAAATAAAGGTCAATATGTTGTTTTTGCAACAGATACAGGTAAAGTAGAACCCCAAAAAAATCTATGGAAATTAAACCAATACGATACGTACAGACACACTAACAATCCTGACTCAGTACTTGATATTCCAGTACTTGGTAAAACTCCTCCAAATCCATTGGGTTTTTATGATCTGGTCACCAATAATTATGAATGGATGAATGACTGGTACGATAAAGATTATTATAAACACTCACCTACTGATAACCCAACAGGACCTAAGTCAGGAACTCAAAAAGTTTTGCGTAGTACAACTGCAATGAGTGCAGATGATTTAATGATGGCTGATGGACTTAATATAGCAAGAGCACAAGCTCAACCCAAATCCAATGAAGAGAATAAAATGACTTACCGTATGTATGGAGTACGTTGTGTCGCCAATATCCAACAACCTATAAAATAGTTTTAGGCCATATGTGAATCATCTGAGCCGTGTTCATAATTTGCAGCAATAAACAGTTCCGCATCAGTACCATCCACTTCAATGGTTGGTACTATTTCAGTATTTAATGCAATTAAATTATCAGCATTAATAATACTTGGGTCTTCAGCCATTTTCTCTCTTAACTTTTTCAACTCCCTTGGATTATTCATTGGTGCTTTTTCATGAAGAGGAATAGTTTTTACAATTTTAGAGCGTAATTTTTCATATTGATCAACATATTCACTTCCACGACCAACAGTATCTGAATTAAAAGTATATTCTTTTACAATATCAGTTAATTGTTGCCACGCCCCATCATGTAAAAAAACTAAAATTTGTTTTTCTAAATACTTAATACTTACTTCTGACTTTGCACCATCAATTGAAATTCTTTGGAGTACATTAAACCACTCTCCTTCTGTTGCAATAGTTTCAAAAATTGCAATCACAGCCTGCTTATGAGTCGGTAAATATGGCGAAATTGGAGAAGATGGTTTATCTACCCAGTGTGTAACTCTATTATGTCTAGTCATTTGATAGATCAACATTCCTTTCGCATCTGGTGTAGCGGACTTCAACCATTCTGGTTGACGTTTAATTTTATTTGCTAAATCAACTGCATTTTCTGCAATGGAATATTTCATATTAAATTTCTGAAACTCGCCCGTAATATCATTTAAAGTCTGCGTTATCCTTGAATCATTACCTAAAGCAATTACAGCTAACCGACTTAAATTTCTAAAAGCACCCTCTGCAATAAAGCCCAACAATTTAAATTGAGCACGAGTAAGTTGATAATGTACCCATCTTAGTACTTCAAGAACTTGGCTAAAATCAATTACAAAATCTAACGCCCCTTTTGCGCCCAATCCAACACATAAAGCAGCTTTTGCTCTAAAACGAAATTGACTCTTTTGAGCCCAGTAAAATAATTTAAAATTAACTCCAGCCCCTAAACCTGCACTTGCAGCGAAATCGACAGCTAAGCTCGCTAGAGGTTTAAAATCTTTAGCTTCAGGTGAAAGCCACTGGAACTCTCCAGATGGTTTGATTCCCGCTTCTGCACCAGCAAAAGCTTCAATTTGCCCCTCAGAACTTGCACCACTACCAGGAATGATGGTTTCATCTCGATCCATTGGGACAAATCTTGGACGGTTTTCTCCCATATTATTGGCGAGTGAAGGATTTCGATTTCTTCTACCATTCGCAGCCAATTGTTGCTGCCCATTTTTACTATAGCTTATCTCTAAACCAATCCCTGCGGCCACTTTTGCACCTGCAAAGCCGTAGAGTTCCATGCCAATAATAAATCGAAATGCACCTAGATCAATGTCATCAAAGTTGAGCATCCAACCTTTATCACATGGAATTACATAGGTGGTTTTTGCCTTCCCTTCAAATAACACTAGTTTGCCTTGAGCATTAACATTCGCCTTAGCATTCACCTCACCACTTTCAGGTTTCCAGCTTGCACTTGTTGATAAGCCAGCGCCACCGACACATCTTAACCATTGTGATTGAATATCAACCGTTAAGCTGTCTGAAAGCTTAATTTGTTCGACAAAACCCGCACTAAAAGCAGAGAAATCCCAAACTTTAGTTCCCGTTTGCTTAGAATATTTCGCAAGATCTAAACTAACTTTTTTAAATTCATTATGGATAGTCTCTTGGTTAATTTTCTTAAAGTCTTGTTTTATATCTTTAAGTTTCTTTAACTCTGTTCCTAAAACCGTTACCTTAAAGCTCTCTTTGTTCTTTTTCTTTTGTTGTAACTGCATATATCGGTCAGTACGTAAATATCGACGTCTGAAATCAAACTCTTGCGTGTTGCCATTCGGATTTTTCTTTTGACGCGCTTCAAAAGTAATGACTTCTGTTAGATCAGCCGCTTTTTTAAAGTTTTTATTTAACTCCTCTTCGATCTTTTTCTCTGCTTCTTTTATTTCTTCTTCTGCTTTTTTAACATTAGAAACACTACCAGATTTTATTGCTTCTGCTAATTTATTTTTAGCATCAAAAGAGTTTCCAAATAATTTATCTAGTTTCGAACTTTCCTTTTCAAACTCAGCATAATCCTCTGCTGAAAGAACTATCATTTCCTCTCGATGCATATTTAAAATAACAGGCGGTTTTCCATTGCCCTGCAAAGTTACTGTCGTATTCTTATCTTGCTTTGTTATCTTAGCAACAGACTTCAACTGTACAGTGACATAATTCTTTTTACTCATAGTTGCAAAATGCTGTATGTCTTTTTTCTCTGGTTGAGCAGACATATTTACGAATTTAAATTTTACAAATATAACTTCGCCTTTTGGCGAATATAAAGGTGGAGTAAAACCATTTTTATCTACAACACTCATTTTTACATTAGGTAAACTAATTTTCTTTTCCTTACCCTCTTTGTCAAAAGTAAAAGTTTCAAATGTAATATTATCAGATAGTTTAGTCCCCCTAAACCCTTCTATTTTATAGCGATAATATTGTTTGATTTGATATTCTATAGTAGTGATTCCTTGCTTTTCTTCTTTTATATGGAGACCTGAACTACCATTAATATTAATGGCTTTCTCCCACTCTGAATCCGTTCTTTTAATCCAAAGATCATACTCACCAGCTGGCAGATGCATTTCTTTAGTAAAACCTTTCATGTCAGTTTTAGCTTCTCGGTTCTGACTCAAGCTTGGACCTTCATGTACATCTTTATATCTCGCCATATTTTGGGCGATCGTCTGAGCTGGAATAGGTTTATTTTTATAAATGGAGTTCGAATCCAACGGCTGCACAAGAGGCTTAGGATTCTTTGCACTCCCAATAGCTATCGCAAGTTTATTTACCTGTCCTGGCCGTTTTCCCTTTTCAGTTACAGAATAATCCATTCCATGGCAAACAATCGTATCATTATCAGGCAATACATTAATAAATAGTTTTAATTTAATCTTATTCATCATTTATTCTTCTTCAAAAGTTACAAAACCATCGTGAACGTGATCTTCTAAACTAATTTGGATTTGCTGAGGGCCCTTGGTTGTGATCTTCTGTGTTTTACCTTGACCATCTGTCACACCACTGACCATTTCCCCATTCGGTAAAATCATTAAATATTTTTTATTTTTCAATGGATTTCCAGTTATATCTTTGGCTATATAAGTTAAATGGTAATCTGGCAACATTGCCAATTCTGGGTTTTTCGTTGCCACCTTGGCTCCCCCCATAAACAAATGCTGCCCTGCTTTCACCTCAAGCTTACCGCCCGTAACAGAGAAAATACCTGAACAATTTAGCTTTACTTGAGACCCATTTGCAGTCAGATTAATTTCAGTTGGACTAGTAATAAAAACCGTGTCTTCGGTTGAAGTAATTTGCACACCCTTTCGAGCAATCACATCTAAGCCATCACCTTGTGCCTGAATTTCTACTTTACCTTGACCAGCAAAAAGTCGAGCACCCTCCTGAGCGGCAAACAGACTAATCTTTTGGCTCGCATGACCCACTATACTTTTTTGTGTACTGAGATTAATACTGTCACCAGCACTTTGAGTGAGCTGACCATTTGCACTGAGATAGATATCTTCATTACTACTTACAGCAATACTTTTTTGAGATGCTAACACCATCACTGCTGATTGAAACTCAGCAGCCTTTTTAGGATCTTCTTGTTTGAGAATTTCTAAGAAAGTCTGAATATTCTCAAGCATATCTAATGGATCAGTTTGCTGGTTTTTAGCAACTTCACTGAGTGCCTTGGCATTATTTAGGCTGCCTTCTATCTGTTGTTTTGCTTCATTTGCATCTAGGTGTACACCTTGAGCTTGATCCTGTTTGTAGGTACTAAGGAGTAAACCACTGCCTGCTCTTACTGCACCCCACTGGTCAGTTCTAAGTTCAAATCCTTCACCTCGGCCTTCACTTTCCACCTTATCTTTTGGATGGCTTAAGTTACCCAAGTTTAGTTGGCTTACCGCATGGCTACTTTTTAGTTGGGCACTAATTTGCCCTGTGGTGTCATCAAAGCGTAGCTGGTTAAAGCCTTTGCCGTCGACTTCTTCGGAGCGGATACCACTGAGCTTTTTAGTGTCGGGTAGTTGGCCTTTTTGGTCGAATTGTGTTGGGTGACGTTCAGCCTCATGAATACGACCCACCACAAACGGGCGGTCAATGTTGCCGTCAAAGAAGTCGATCACCACGATCTCGCCCACGCGAGGCAAGAAACGTGCGCCATAACCCTCACCTGCCCATGGGGTTAATACATCGACCCAAGCTGAGTCGGTAGCATTATCGTTACTTCCCGCTCCACCGTCATGGCTATGGTCGTCAGTTCGGGTAAATAGGAAGCGAACTTTAATACGCCCCCATTGGTCAACATAGATACTTTCGCCTTCCAAGCCCACCACTCTAGCGCGCTGCGGGTAAGCAGCTGGACGGTGCTCTAACGGATGGTACTCAGGAACAGTTTTAATATTTCTACGCGACAAGATGAGCACATTACCCTGACGCTCAGTCTGGTCATTTAGCCCTGATTGATCGTTTTGCCATTGGCTTTTACTAAAAAGTTGATTGATTTGCTCTTGCAAATCTTTAGGTAAATTATTTTGCAGATAGAAGCTTTTCCCAATAATCAAGAATTCTTTGTCTGATCCGCTATGCGTATCTATTTCTGGATGTTCATTCAATTCAAACCAATAACCGACTTGCGCATCACGTACCGTGGTTTGTGCATGGAAATATTTTGATTGAGAAGCATAATAATCAGATAGATTTTGATTGAGTTTTTCTAGCTGCTGGTGGCCCGATGCAGTGGCTTGGTCTTCCCCATTTAAATCTTGCATCCAAGCAGGACTGACATGCCATGCATGTTCTAGGCTCAAACTCGCATTATCCTGATTAGCACTATGACTATGCTTTGACTGAACACTACCCATGCCTTCTTCTTGACTTAAAGCATCAGCCTGCCAGCGTTGAACATGCACGGCTGTAGATTGCAAGCTTCGAGTTGGCACAAGGCTTGTCATACTGTCTTGTTGTTCAACAGCGCTACTACGGTGATAACGGATATTTCTTCGGTCTAATGCTAAATATGATTCATTATTATCAATTAAACGTAATTTTTGCGGTTGAATCTCATCTGAGCTATCAGTGGCAAACAACTGAGCTTCATCAATTAACCAGTTAATGCCTTCACTACGCCAAAGTCGGCTTAAAAACTCATAATCCGTTTCGTTACTTTGCATAACAAAAGGTCGAACATCATAGTCTTGGCTTAGGTTTTTTAAATCCAAAGTTAAGGCAGAAGCAAACAACGGGCTTTTGCTCTGCCACTCAGTAAATAGAATTTCAGTAATGTCCCGTACACTTTTATTCATAAATACACGGCTATTTCGGCGTTTATGCCATAGCGCGGTTGGATCTTGTAATCTCATTTTATACAATGTTAATGAACCATCACTCTGCCCCTGACTGGCTTCTGTAATAATTCCTGTAGTTCTAAATAGCTGCCCCTGATCAGTTACTTGATCGACTGCAACCTGACAACCAATAAATTGTTTTAATGAAATATGGGCATTGGTAGAAAGACAAAATAAATCGACAGTTAGTCCTTCATTTAGTTGATGCTGTCCTTCAATACTTTGTAAAAAGACTTGAGTATTCAATGATGGATTAGAAAACTGAACATGAAGCACGCGCTTTTGCGAGCTGATACCCAAATCTTCTAGAATTCTATGTATATGAGATAACATCTTTTTATGAAAACTTTGTCAGGATTGGCATTATTTTATAAAATACAGAAACATCTGTCTATTTTGTAAAGAAAAACTTAACCATATGAATACAAGAGTGGATGAAGATAATAAACGTAATAAAGATATAAAGTGAATTAAAAACTTACGCTATTAATTCACTTTTAAAAATTTTTAATTTTTTAGTATTCCGAGAAATTCATTTTAAATTATTAGCTGGGCTATACCAATTTCCAGAGTATGGACAAACATCTCCAGCCTCACACTTTAATAGCTGTCTATCTAACTCATCATTATCAGGATGGCTAATTATCTCCCAAACATTTCCGTCATAGCGTATAAGTTTTTTATATGTTAGCACCCAAAGAATATTTTCTTTAACTTAAACTGATATTACTCCTTGAACTGCTTCTAACTCTGAGACTATGGAGTATTTTCCCTCCTCATATAGATAAAGTCCTTGTTCAGAAGCTATATAAATTTTTTATTATAAAAAGCAGCATTATAAAACGTAGAATTAATACTTATATCTTTTAAATTCTTAAATCCATTATCAATATTACCTCTTAAAAGTGTTCCACATTGACCCAGGACCAGAATGTTTTTTCCATCAGGACAAGGAACTATTGCATACAATGCAGATGGCGTTATACGATTAACTTCGAGCCACTTTAAGCCATTAAAAAATGCAATAAAGCCTTCATCATTTTGTGTTCCACATACATAAATATTATTATCAAAACCATTTATATCATAAAGATTTTTTTGGAAAGTTAAATCTTGATCATTATTTAGAAAAAAATCATCATTTTTAGGAGTTTCTAAAGGTTTCTCTTCTAAGTTGTTGGCGATACTTTTCCAGTTTTCATCTTCATAAATATAGATTTTTACACCATCTCCACAAGCATAAATACTATCTTGAATTATACGTAAACGATTAAATTGTCCATATATAAACTGCTCATTATTAACAGGACATATTTGTTGGTACTCTTCACCAGCCTGCTGAAAAATCTCTACATTCCCCTCTTTATCAAGCGAGATTAGAGATCTATTATTTAATAAATTCGCGTAAGCCACTGAAATAACTTTCCAGCCATCTAAATCATGACTAGACCAATTTATGTCTGATTCATGACGGTAAATAAATATTCGGCTAAAAGCATCCCAAGAATCTAATTCGTCAATACTAGCAGAAAGGTAATAGTTATTTTTTCATATTCCAATAACTTCACTTATTTCCAAGTTTTCATTTATATCTTTGGAAACTAGAAAATAGGATAAAAAGCCCTAACGGGCTTTAATCATCCTTTCCTAGACCTTGTTCATCCACAAATTTTCCGATATCGAGCATCATTCGTGGTGTATCAAGAGAAGCTAGAAATTGTAAATGTGAAATAATCGGTAACTTGCGAACATTTTCCAGTTTTGCTTCACCACCTAAAATTAAAGCGGGTTCGAAACCAAACATTTCATTTTTATTCAATTCCCCATATTTTTTTACTGCTCTATCAAATAAAGGCTTATTTTTCCAGTCTTTAAAATCGAATGTTTTTTTAGTTGGAGTTGAAATGTAATTTCGTAGTATAAAATCTTCTTCACCTTGCTCCATTTCTTCCATATTTGGGAATATTTGATTCGTGACAGAAGATATTTTTAAACAACGACCATGTATAGTTCCCCAAATAATTAAGTCACCAAATGCACTACGAGCAAAAACAAAATACTCTTCGTGAGGAGGGAGTTCAATATACTCTAACCAAGCATCCAAAACATCTTGGTAATCCTCGGGATTTACCAGCCAAAATAATCCATTGCCCCACCCTGAAAAACCATAGGCTTTCCAGTATTCAAGTAATTGATTCGGCAGTTTCTTTTGATATTTTTTTATAATTTCTTCGGAAACAGTTTCTGAATAAATTGGTGGTCCAAAACCCTCATCGTGATAGAAAATTTCAAAATGCTCATCCATCATAAATTCACTCATTTTTTACACCTTTCCAATTTTGCATTCATACCTGTTTTACTTCTTTCACTTACAGGAACCTTTTTCGCAGCATCATCTAAAGCCTCAACTCTCGTTTTCCATTGGCTACCAATTGAAGAGTTAGTATTTTTTAAACCTATAGCATCTGATGCTACTTTGTTCTTCCCACCTACAATTTGGTCTGGATTATGCAATGCTGCCATTTCATTCATAATACGACTGGATTTATCAGTAGCTAGTTTTTTCGCCTCCCTAGGACCAATACCTTGTTTTTCATATTCTTTTTTATATTTCTCAGTTAAACTTTCTCCATATTCCTCTCTAGCTGTAGCTGCTGGTCCACCGCCACCTCTCCCTTTATCATCAAAAGCTTTGCGCCCCTCAAGATAATCATCCACGCTCATTTCATTGAGGCCTTTTTGCTGGTTAGCCAATTGCCAGTCGGTCTCTTTTTTTAAGTACTCATCAACTGTTAAATTCTTACTACCTTTTGGATAGTCCTCTTTAATCATTTTAGCTGCATTTTTTCTTGCACTATCCGTATTTACAGGGTTAAAACAGTTTACCTTTGTTTCCTTCATTTTTTTAGTGACAGGTTCTTTTACTTTTGGCTGATGTACATTTTCAGGAGTTTTTCCTGCAGTACTCGAAGCTGTGCCTGCACTATGTGCAGCATTTGCCTGCGCAGTTTGAGGGAAAGATGGTCTAACTGTTTGAGCAGGTGCAGGAACAGGCTTCACTTTTGTACCAACAGTAGCATAAGCAGGCTCATACTTAACTGATTGCTTTAATAAGTTTTGCAAATGCTCATCAAATTCTTTAAAGCCTTGTTTAATTTTTATGGCTGATTTTTGGATCATTGAAACTAAAGCGGCTTCAAATCTCTCCATTCTCACATAAATAGATTTAGCCCATCCTAAACCCATCCAATTAATTTTAGCTCCATAGCTTAACAGTGACTTAACACGTTTTACTAAACCTAATAATTGATTAAGTATTGACGTGATAATATTAGTAACAGAGGTAGTGTAATCTGAATACTTTATCCTTTTCAGTGTTGGAATAATATTTCCTTTCATAAAACCGTTTAGTTTAGAGACTATCGTCGCTAAATGAGGTGTTTTTTTAATAAGAAATAATCCAACACATTTAACTACATTACCTATTTCACTACCAACAGCCCCACCAATAAGACCGCCCACACCAGCTCCGGGGGCTGCACCAACACCACCAAAAACAGCCCCACCTGCTCCACCAGTTGCCGCACCGGTTGTAGCAGTCACACCAACTAAAACAAATGGAAGCAGATAAACAGCTAATAACATCCATTCCTGTACATCATCTTGTTTCTTGGGGTCATTTAGCATCCTCATTATGACTGCAACCGCATCACGAGCACTAAATACAAGAACTGTCCCAGGAACAAAACCTGCAAGCATTTCTGTGACAATCACAGAAACAGGGCGTTCATCGGTATTGAATTCCCCATAAATAAAACTTTTAACCCAACTTTGAGCACCGTCTAAAGATTTACTATACTGTGCAATAAGCTCATTAAGCTCTTTCTCTATCCATGTTGCTGTCTGATTAAAATTGGATTGCAAACTGATGACAGATTGATTAAAACTTTTCTGAAGCTGTCTTTGATAACCACTAAATGTCTGTAACATATCCATAATTAATCTTCTGCTTGATCATCTGCAAGTGGGAGTACAAAAATTTCAGTTTTAAATAAGTTATCTATTTCTTGCTCGAACCTCATTTCTAACGCTGAACCTAATGGGTTCCGATCTTCCCCATATTCAATGACAGCACGTCCATTTTTCTGGTCATTATAAAACGCCATACCATTCGAATCAGTTTTACCCTTTTGTGTGGTTCCATCAGGCAAATGAATTGTATAAGGAATATTTGGACTAGGCATGCCATCCGCATATACCTTTCTAAATTCAAGCTGTTTCTTAGATATCGAGAAAGCGGGTAAAATTGGTAAGTTCTGTGTTGATGAACTTCCCCCTATAAACAAATGCTGCCCAGCTTTTACCTCAAACTTACCACCAGTGACAGGGAAAATTCCCGAGCCATTAATCTTGATTTGAGACCCACCTGCCGTGATAACGATTTCTTTAGAAGCACTAATTTCAATTTTATCTTCTGTTGAAATAATCTGCACAGCTTTACGAGCAATTAAATCTGCTCCGTCGCCTTGTGCTTGTATCTCGACTTTGCCTTTGCCTGCATAAAGTCTTGATCCTTCTTGAGCTGCAAAAAGGCTAATTTTATTTTGGGCATGCGCAATCAGGTTCTTTTGAGTGGTCAGGTTAATGCTATCACCAGCAGTTTGACTTAACTGAGCATCTGCGCTTAGGTGAATGTCTTCATTACTGGCTATGGCAATACTGTTAGGTGCCGTTAATATCATCAAGGCTTGCTTAAAAGCGGCAGCTTTGCCTTGATCTTTTTCTTCAATTTGCTCTATGAACGTTTTTAAGTTCTCGAGCACTTCCAATGGATCAGTTTGCTGGTTTTTGGCTACTTCACTGAGTGCCTTGGCATTGTTAAGACCACCTTCGATTTGTTGTTTGGCCTCATTTGCATCAAGGTGTACACCTTGAGCTTGGTCTTGTTTGTGAGTACTAACGAGTAAACCACTTCCAGCTCTTACCGCGCCCCATTGATCAGTTCTGAGTTCGAAACCTTCACCTCGGCCCTCACTTTCCGCCTTGTCTTTTGGATGGCTTAAGTTACCCAAGTTGAGCTGGCTTGCTGCATGGCTACTTT
>NZ_JAOVFN010000011.1:0-104288 GCF_034650275.1 Acinetobacter sp. IRS14 | reverse complement strand
AACCGAGCCTTGCTTTGATCATTATTGGGCTTGGAATTTTAAGTGCTATTGGTTTGGGAAGTTATATTCTGGCAAGTCGCTTTTTACCTTTAGTTGTGTTTGGACTTTTAGGATATCTGGAACCAGTTTTGCTTGCTTTAGCTTCTCTAGTTTTAGGGGAGAGTATTGGTCAAGAAGAATGGTTTACTTATATTCCGATCTGGTGTGCAGTATTTGTACTCGTTTTAGAAGGCGCAGTTCACCTTTATCAACAACGTCAAAAAGCCAAAAATTTGCAGCTAAACGTCGCAAAATATCAAAAAAGATTAAAAAATGATGCTCATGATTAGAGCATCAGAATCTAAAAAGTAAGAAAAAGCAAAAATTTAGCTGCTTTAAACAATAAGATAATAAAAAATAATTATAGGTATTTTATGAATTTATGATGAATTTTAGGAAAATCTAGCCACTAACGTCAGCTTTTGATTCATTCTTGTCGATAATTCCATTACAATTACGGGGTTTAAAAAATCACGCCTAGATATAATTAATTAGAGGACGTATCTGTGAGCAAAGACACTATCATCGCCCTGCATGCTGAACACCAAGGCCGTTGGAAAAACCGTGAAGAAATCGCGGAACGTATGATTGCCGTAATCGGTCAATTATACCGTGAAAAAAATATTGTCGTATCTGTTTACGGTCGCTCTTTAATTAACCGTTCTGTTATTCAAATTTTGAAAACTCACCGTCGTACACGTGTTGTAGATGTTGAGCTTTCTGTTGTAAATACATTTCCAATTTTAGAAGCTTTAGCAAAAGTTGAAAACATTGGTTCTGCAGAAGTTGATATCGGTAAACTTGCTGTTGAATATAAAGAAAAAGGCGGTGATGTTGACGCTTTTGTTGCTCAAGCAGTTGAGTCAATTAAAGGTAGTGCAACTTCTGAACAACCTAAAGATGTAGTTCTTTATGGTTTTGGTCGTATTGGCCGTATCTTGGCTCGTTTAATCATTAGCCAATCAGGTTTAGGTCGTGGCCTAAGCCTTAAAGCAATTGTTGTGCGTAAATCTTCTGATGGCGATTTAGCAAAACGTGCTTCTTTACTTCGTCGTGACTCTATTCATGGCACTTTCGCTGGTACAATCGCTGTTGATGAAGAAAACGAAGCAATCATTGCTAACGGTAACTTCATTAAAGTGATTTATGCATCGAGCCCAAGTGAAGTTGACTATACTGAGTACGGTATTCAAAACGCGCTTTTAATCGATAACACTGGTAAATGGCGTGATGCTGAAGGTCTAAGCCAACACTTGAAATGCCCAGGCGTTGCACGTGTTGTATTGACTGCACCAAGTAAAGGCGAAATGAAAAACGTTGTATTTGGCGTAAACAACACAGACATCTTAGATGAAGACAAAATCATCTCGGCTGCAAGTTGTACAACAAATGCAATTACTCCAATTCTTAAAGTATTGGATGACAAATATAAAGTTCTTAACGGTCACGTTGAAACTGTTCACTCATTTACAAATGACCAGAACTTAATTGATAACTACCATAAAGCAGATCGTCGTGGTCGTGCAGCTACATTGAACATGGTTATTACTGAAACTGGTGCTGCTAAAGCTGTTGCTAAAGCATTACCTGCATTGAAAGGTAAGTTAACTGGTAACTCTGTACGTGTTCCTACGCCAAACGTATCTCTTGCTATCTTGAACTTAACGCTTGATAAAGAAGTTGATCGTGAAGAAGTGAACGAATACATTCGTCAAATTTCGATTAACTCTAGCCTTCAAGGTCAAATTGGTTATACCAACTCGACTGAAGTTGTATCGAGTGACTTTATCGGTTCTCGTACTGCTGGTGTGTATGACGCTCAAGCAACGATTACTTCTGGTAACCGTTTAACTGCTTATGTTTGGTACGATAACGAAGTTGGTTATAGCTGTCAGGTATTACGTATCGCTGAACAAATGTGCGGCGTAAGCTACAAAAAAATTCCAGCAGAATTGAATGCTTAAGATCATTTAACGATCTATAAAAGATTTTCACAAAAAGACCCAGTTTAGACTGGGTTTTTTTACAACCGTACAAAATATATGCTGACTATTTTTTGTAAATAAATGAGAATAGGAATTAAGGAAAAAAAGAAAATAGTAAGGGATAGGAATTGTCGCAGTTTAAACGTTTGTTGGTCGTTTTTATATTCATCATTATTGCCAATTTATGTGGTGTACTCATTGCAATATGGGTGTTTAAGCATTTTAATATTTATATTCCTTTGAAGAATCAAGCAGTTGCTATTGACTTGCAAGAACCTCTACAAGTTAAGGTTAAAGTACAAGATGCTTTAAATGTGGATGTAAAAGGGCGAGTAAATGCCAGTATTCCAATTGATGAGAAACTGAATATTCCATTAACCCAGACATTAACTCCGCGTGTTTACTTCGATAATATGGTGCCGATTAGCACCACAATTCCTGTCAAAGAAACATTAAAAGTTGAACAGAATTTACCAATCGATACGAAGGTTCAAGTGAGGGTTTTGGGACGTGATATTACGTTACCATTGAAAGGGACAATTCCATTAAAACTTGATGTTCCGATTGATATTAATGTTCCGCTTGAGCAAAAGGTTCATTTGAAATTTGATGCGCCTGTACGGACGGTATTAAAAGAAAATTTACATATTCCTCTAAAAGCAAGATTGGATACTAATATTCCAATTGAGGGTAATTTGAATGTCCCTGTTAAAACAGCACTAAATGCTTCGGTCGATGTGAAAAACACATTGCCTGTGAAGATTGCAAATGGTGAGTTAAAAATTCCTCTGTCCACTATGCGATTAAATCGGGTAGTAGGTTCAGAAACATCGCAGACAACAACTGATCAATAGGGTGAATAGTAATGTTTCGTTCACTCAAGAGTATGTTGATCAGTTTTTTCTTAATGATGATC
The DNA here is from genome assembly GCF_034650275.1 of Acinetobacter sp. IRS14. Taxonomy (NCBI): domain Bacteria; kingdom Pseudomonadati; phylum Pseudomonadota; class Gammaproteobacteria; order Moraxellales; family Moraxellaceae; genus Acinetobacter; species Acinetobacter sp. IRS14. The sequence goes on along the minus strand of NZ_JAOVFN010000011.1, from coordinate 101,348 downwards.
CTTGCTGCTGTTATGTTTTGGGTATATCTCAATATTCAAGCTAATTTAGTTGTTTCGGCTCATAATGCCGATATTAGTTTGCCTGACTCTTTAGAAACAAAGATTCAAGTTGGCAATACTTTACAGGTTCAATCTATTGGTAAACTTGATACAACATTAGATATAGACCGCCAACTAACTTTACCTTTAAAAGGGAAATATCTGGCAGATTTAAGTTTTGCTGTAGAGACGCCAATTACAGTGAGTGTTGACTATTCGACAACTTTAAAAATTGATCAGGTTATGCCTCTTGAAACTACGACAGACCTCGTCTATCAAAGTAAATTTTTGCCAAAATTTCCACTTAAACTAGATATTCCCATCAAGCTGGATGTTCCTTTTAATTTAAAACGTAGTTATACCATTCCAGTTAAAATTGTTTTTGATGGTCCTGTTTATTTTGAATTTGATGAGCCAGTAAATTTATCGGTTAAACATCGGTTTAACCCAAGTCTACAAGTGAATGACCCTATGGAAATGGGGAATGTCTCTTCATTTAATGCCATCATGTATAATTCTGTTCCAAAAACAAAAGCAAATCTTGATATGCAAATGACCTTGCCACTGCGTAATGTCCATCCTTAAAAATTAAATAGTTATTCTGCATTTTATGTTGGGTAAAGCCTGTATTTGTAAATCTAAAATGCTTTTGGTGACTTAAAGATAAAAACAGATCGTTATAAATGGGAATTGTCCCATTTTCTATTCGAGAATTTTATGAAAATATGGCAGAATAGGCGGTTTTAGAGTTTTTAGAGGATTGGCAGATGCGCTTTGTTGATGAAGCAGTCATTACCGTAGAGGCTGGCGACGGTGGCAATGGCGTAGCCAGTTTTCGCCGTGAAAAATTTGTACCATTTGGTGGCCCAGATGGTGGTGATGGCGGACGTGGTGGAAGTATCTATATTCAAGCTGATGATGATACGAGTACGCTAGTCGATTACCGTTACACACGTAAGTTCCGTGCTGAGCGCGGAAAGAATGGTGCAGGCGCTAACTGTACTGGACGTGGTGGTGAAGATGTGGTTTTAAAAGTACCCGTTGGTACAACAATTGTTGATACAGATTCAGGCGATATTATTGGCGATTTGGTTGAAGATGGCCAAAGAATTCTGGTTGCAGGTGGTGGTGACGGTGGTTTGGGGAATACCCACTTTAAATCATCAACTAACCGTGCTCCGCGTAAATGTACGACAGGCATCAAAGGTGAATTTCGTGAAATTCGTCTTGAATTAAAAGTATTGGCAGATGTTGGTTTATTGGGTATGCCAAATGCTGGTAAATCAACCTTTATTCGTGCTGTAAGTGCTGCAAAACCAAAAGTAGCAGATTATCCATTTACAACCATGGTTCCAAACTTGGGCGTTGTAGATGCTGACCGTCATCGTTCATTTGTAATGGCCGATATTCCTGGTTTGATTGAAGGTGCAGCGGAAGGTGCTGGTTTGGGAATTCGTTTCCTTAAACATTTGGCACGTACGCGTATCCTTTTACACATTATTGATGTGCAACCAATTGACGGTTCGGATCCTGCGCATAATGCAAAAGCAATTATGAATGAGTTAGCTAAGTTTTCTCCTACTTTGGCTAAACTTCCGATTGTTTTAGTGCTGAATAAACTTGATCAGATTGCTGAAGAAAGTCGTGAAGAGTGGTGTCAGCATATTCTAGATGAACTAGAGTGGACTGGGCCTGTCTTTAAGACATCAGGTCTATTAAGTGAAGGTACAAAAGACGTTGTGTATTACCTCATGGATCAGATTGAACAACAACGTGAACGCGAAGTTGAAGATCCTGAATATGCAGCAGAAGTAAGAGCTTTCCGTGAACAACTAGAAGTTGAAACACGTGAACAAACCATTGCGGCAAAAGAAGCATATCGCGCTATGCGTCGAGCACAACGTCTTGAAGGCATGTTGGGCGATGATGATGATTTTGACGATGATGAAGACGACAATGATGTAGAAAGCATCTACGTTCGTGACTAAAAAACCGAGGAAAACATGATAGAAGTGGTCGATGGGCAACGTCAGCTCAGTGAGTGTAAACGAATCGTTGTTAAAATCGGATCATCTTTACTCACAGCCAATGGGCAAGGTTTAGATTTGAATGCTATTTCGCATTGGGCGAAACAGATTGCAGATCTACACAATGCCGGACACGAAATTATTTTAGTGTCTTCTGGAGCTGTGGCTGAAGGTATGGTTCGTATGAAGCTTGCAAGTCGACCCACCGATCTACCCAGTCTACAAGCCTGTGCTGCGATTGGGCAGATGGGTTTAATTCATACTTGGTCTAGTGTGCTTGAAGAACATGGCATTCGTACTGCTCAGGTTTTACTCACTCATGATGATCTAGCGGACCGCCGTCGTTATTTAAACTCATGTGATGCTTTGCAAAACTTGATTGATTGGCGTGTGATTCCGGTTATTAATGAAAATGACACGGTATCTACCGACGAGATTCGCTTTGGTGATAACGATACTTTAGCTGCGATGGTTGCAGGTCAGGTTCATGCAGAATTGTTGATCATTTTAACTGATCAGCAGGGTATGTTTGATTCAGATCCGCGTCACAACCCCGATGCGAAATTACTATCTACTGTTCGTGCCATGGACGATGTTTTATTCGAAATGGCTGGCGGTGGTGGTGTGCTCGGCAGAGGTGGTATGGTGACTAAGGTTCGTGCCGCACGTTTAGCTGCTAAGTCGGGCTGTCCAACGCTCATTGCGAGTGGTGAAAGTGACAATGTCTTGTCACGTGCCATGGCCGGTGAAATGCTAGGTACGTTGTTTACTACAGATAAAGACCGTATGACTGCTCATCAACAATGGCTCGCTGCTCATTTACAAACGGCAGGCCGTCTTGTAATTGATGATGGTGCCATTGAGGCGATTAAATTGAAACATCGCAGTTTACTCCCAGTTGGGGTTAAAACTGTTGAAGGACATTTTGATCGTGGTGATGTGGTTGAATGTGTAGATAAACAAGGTAAACGTATTGCAGTAGGTCGAGTGAATTTCAGTTCACGATCTGCTGAAATTATTAAAGGCTTAGCCTCAGATAAGGTTTATCAAGTGTTAGGTGAAGCTCGTTCACTTGAAATGATTCATCGTGATCATATGGCAATTTATTAAGTTATATCTAAATAAAAAAGCTCGCTTTATGCGAGCTTTTTTTCTGGCGTTAAACTAGGTAAAACACGGTCTTCACCCACCATATAGGGGTGTGTCGCGAGACTGAGCATATCTAGGTCTTCTGAGCTATTACCATATGCATAAACTTGATGGTAATGCTGGAGCGTATATTGCTGATGTATTCTTAATTTCTTTTGTTCACTACTACAATCTGGGGTGGAGTAATAACCTGTCATCATACCGTTTTTAATTTGAGTTTCAGTACAAATTAATTCGATATTCAGTAGTTTGCAAAGTGGAGCAAGGTAGACATCAATTGAAGCTGAAACCAGTACCACTCGATCACCACGTAACTGATGATGTTGTAACTGTGCGAAAAGTTCAGGTGAAAGCGAAGAGACTAACTCTTGTGCATATTCTTCACCTAATCTTTGCAGCTCAATTGCAGGGGTATTTTTGAACATGCTGCGAAATAACTTGGCACGCATAGCATGAGCTGGATAAAAGTTAAGATAGTAGGCTTGAATCCATGGCAGGATTTTCAAACCTTGTTTAACAATATGGCGCTTAGACAAAGCATAAAAGATGAACCCTGTAAAACTATCTTTACTACACAAGGTTCCATCAAAATCGAACAGGGCGAGACTTTTTATAGTCTTATGCGTTTCGCTCGTTGCATACATGATTCATATCGTCCGTTTACGCGGGTTGCATACCAGTTGGTATTATAGTCACGACTTAATTTTGGGCCAGAAATGACCACTTGCGGCATGATTGCATAGATAGGTTCTTTACCTGTCTTTGCTTTATAAAGTTTCGTCAGAGCAATATAGGTTTGAGTACTTTCAAACTTTTTCTCTTTTTCTAATTTAAGATCATCACGAATTTGTCGTGGGGTAACCAATACATTATTTTTTGCAAATACAGTAATCAATTCTTTTTCTGACTGGCTTTGAGTCGGACGCGGATCACCATCTTTTGTATAAAGAAGTAGATCACCATCAAGACTGATTTCTGTATCTGTTAGGTCATTTAACATGCTTTGAAAAGCAGCATTACGGCTAGAATACATACCTGAGTTATAGTCTGCAAATCGATAAATGGCTTTATCGTAGTCTGCTGGATAAACCATTAAACGATGAATACCATAATATAAACCGCCATATTCAGTATATAAGTCATCACGAAGTGCAGCGGTATTCATGCTTGAGCGTTTATTGGCTTTCGCATAGTTAATATGAACTTGCATAGAACCCAGGGTCGTAATAGGGTTCATTTTCTCGCCAATATCTTGCCCAACTAATTTGGCCGCACCTGTTAATGCACTCACATGGTAATGCTTAGCCATAAAATCGAAAATTTCTCGGTAAAGTAAGTCGAGGTCTTTCTCGGTTTTAACTTTACGCATTTGACTCATATAGTTGTTATCGGGAGAAGGCTGAGTTCTTAGCACTTCTTCAAAATAACCGGCAATTGTTCCACCAATGGTTTTGCCAAGCTTATCTTCAAACTTTTCATTTAAACGTGTGCTGACTTCTTCAACTGCTTTTTGGCCTAAACCCGGTACTTGGGGATTGGCAACAAAGTTAGATTCTTGATCTACTACAGCCACAATACTACAGACATTTTTCTTGGTTTTAGGAATATCCAAGTCTTTCATAATGTCGTCAATATCTTTAGCCCATGACTCACGATCATGTACACGTGATGGGATTAGACGTTTAATCTGTTGGCTTTCTAATTCGGGCTCATCATTATTTGACCACCAAGCTTTATCACCACAAGCAGCTAAACTCATGCATACGGCAGCCATACCGAATGATTTTAATAAAAAACGGGAAGACAACGGTTTGTTCATGGCGAGGAAAGCACCTGCATAAAAAGATGAGCCGATTAAGCGGATGAAGTATACTATGTTGATCATCAATTGTATGAATATATATGTATATTGGTCCCTATCAACTGTCAAATAATTTAATCGTTGCTCCTATGGCCGGGGTCACTGACCGTCCATTTAGAACGCTCTGCAAGTATTTTGGCGCAGGCCATGCAGTCAGTGAAATGATGACTGCCGATAAGACTTTGCGGATGAGCAAAAAGAGCCTCTACCGTGCAAATTTTGACGGCGAACTCGCTCCAATTTCTGCTCAAATTGCAGGTTCTGATCCTGAGCAATTAGCAGAAGCTGCACGTTATCAAGTGGCAAATGGCGCACAAATTGTTGATATCAATATGGGATGTCCAGCCAAAAAAGTATGTAACAAACTTGCTGGTTCAGCATTATTACAAGATGAAGATTTAGTGGCACGAATTCTTGATGCAGTGGTTACTGCTGTTGATGTTCCTGTGACATTAAAAACCCGTTTGGGCTTTTTAAATGGTCAAGAAAATATTTTAAGAGTCGCAAAAAGAGCAGAAGAAGCGGGAATTGCTGCATTGGCCTTACATGGTCGCACCCGTGAAGACATGTATTTAAATACAGCACGTTATGATTTGATCAAACATGTCAAAGAGTTAATCAATATTCCACTTATTGCGAACGGTGATATTGATAGTCCAGAAAAGGCAAAATATGTGCTCGATTATACAGGTGCTGATGCAATCATGATTGGTCGCGCTGCTCAAGGTCGACCATGGATTTTCCGTGAAATTGCTCATTATTTAAAAACTGGAGAGCACTTAGCTGCACCTAATATTGAAGAGGTGAAGCATGTGCTACTTGGGCATTTATCAGAACTTTATCAATTTTATGGTGAATATTCTGGATGTCGTATTGCCCGTAAACATATTGCTTGGTACACAAAAGGATTACGCTCAAGTAACGAATTCCGCCAAAATATGTATAAAGTTGAAAGTACTGCTGAACAAGCATTAGTGGTCGAAAACTATTTTAATCAGTTATTAGCTGAAGGTAATTTGATAAGTGATGTGCAAGTTGAGCAGGTTAACTTATTAGAAACTCATTAAAGAAAAAGCCAGTAAATGTTTACTGGCTTTTTTAAATTTACTCATCTTCTAGCATTTCTACCACTAACTGATTAACTAAATCGGCAGCAGCTAATTCACGTATTTGTGAGACATTACTACCCGCCCAAAAAGCACCGAAGCCATAGTCTTTATTCTTACTTGCAATTGAATTGAGTTGCTTGGCTAAATCATAGGTATAGGGATATTCGGGTTGAGGAGGGCGATTAGGTAAATCAATTTGTGTGTGCCAATGATTGAGCAATCCACGGGCCGGACGTCCAGAAAGACTGGCACTAATTTGCGTCACAGGCTCATTAAATAAAGCTTTACGGTACTCGGTAGATGCATTTGAAGATGGACATTGAACAAAAGCAGTTCCGAGTTGAACAGCTGTAGCCCCCAAGCTCAACATATGTCGTGCTTGTGCGCCGTTCATAATGCCACCAGCGGCTACCACAGGTCGTTTGCAATGTTTGACAATCAGATGTACTAAATCACTCGTTTTAATTGCTGCATCAAAAGTCTTATTAAAGATTCCACGGTGTCCACCAGCCTCAATACCTTGAGCAATAATAATATCTATACCAGCCGCTTCAATGGCTTGTGCTTCAACTAGATTAGTAGCAGAAACCATAGTGATAATTCCGGCATCTTTTAATGCCTGAATTTGATGGGGATGGGGAATGCCAAAATGAAAACTGACCGCTTTAGGTTTGGTTTCTAATACGACATTTAGAAAATCATCGTTATCAAGAAAACTTGGATAAATACAGTTTAAGTTTTGAGGAGGCTGTTCTCCGAACTTTTCAAACTGTGGACGTAAATATTCAATCCATTGTGCTGAGGTTTGAGGATTAAGTTGTTCGGGCTGATGGCAGAAAAAATTAACCTGAAATGATTTTTCTGTAAGTGTTTGGGTTTTTAAAATTTGTTCTCGAGCACTCTGCGCCGTATTTGCTCCAAGCCCTAATGACCCAAGACCACCCTGATTAGAAACTTCTGCGGCAAGTTCTGGGGTAGACACACCCGCCATAGGGGCAAGAAAAATAGGATGTTTAATTTCAAGTTGTTGTAACAGGGTCATTTTATTCACCTCATTTCTTTCTCTTCACCATAACGTGAAATCAGAACCAAGAGCAAATAATATTGGGCATTTAGTTTTTAAATATTTAGTTTTTAAATATTTAAAAGTTCTGGTTTTTTAAAGTGGAGTAACATGAAACAAAGATCCGATCCAGCTTGAAAAAGCCATTGCTAAAATTCCCCACAAGGTAATGCGTAAACTTCCTTTCAGCTTAGAAGTACCTGCGAAATGACTTGATAGTGCTCCTAAAAAAGCTAATGAAATAATGCCAAATATTAGAACTGTTTTTTCGATCCATATATCAGGGCTGAGTAAAATAGCGAGCATAGGAAACAATGCCCCAAATGAAAATGAGCCAGCTGAAGCTAATGCAGCTTGAATAGGATTTGCTGCTGTATTTTCATGAATGCCAATTTCATCACGTGCGTGAGCACCCAAGGCATCATGATTTGTAAGTTCAGTCGCAACTTGTCGAGCTAAATCTGGTGCTAAGCCTCTGGCTATATAAATTTGGGTGAGCTCATCCAATTCACGCTGCGGATGTTTTTTGAGTTCTTGTGCCTCAAATTTTAAGTCTGCTTTTTCAATATCTTCTTGTGATTTTACAGAAATATATTCTCCGGCTGCCATAGAGGTGGCGCCAGAAATTAAACCAGCAATACAGGTAATAAGAAGCGTATGAGCAGTGGCTCCACTTGCAGCCATTCCCATGATAAGACTAGTAACAGAAATAATTCCGTCATTAGCACCTAAAACGGCAGCCCTTAACCAACCTGAGCGGTGAATAAAATGATGTTCGGGGTGTTGGGAAAAGGACATGACTTTACCTTTTTTAGTTATAAATTTTTATCTTATCCTATAAGATTATTTACAATAATACGATTAAAAAATGTGTCATTATAGGAAAAACAATCAGATAACTACTTTTCAAAACATAATATAAAAGGAGATAAAATGAACAACTTATGGAACCTAGCCTACTTGCCCAAATAGTGTAATTTATGAGTTTAATTATAATATTTATTGATTAAATTTTAACCTTACTTCTGCGCAAACATTCTATTCACTTTACTCTAGAGGTCTCAATGAATAACAAAACAATAAAATCTCTAACCCGTTCCTTTATCGTTATTGGTTCGATCTGCCCAGCTTTAGGCCTCTTAAGCATAGAGACTACATTTGCCCAAGAGATTGTGAATCAAGAATATAAACCAGGTAATCCGATTTATGATAAATGGGACCAATTTTATAAAATTGAGAAGACTCAACCGGAAAATGCCGAGAAGTTATTATTAGAACTGGGCGAAATGACACCTCAAGATATTAAAGTTTGGAAAAGCTTAACTTATTTGCAGATTAGAATAGGCAAACAGGAAGCAGCTTTGCAAAGTTTAAGAAAAGCAGAGGCATTAGACCCAGCAGATGATAATTTAAAACTCCAAGAAGCCTATTTACTTAACTCTCAAAAAAATAATAAAGAAGCTTTGGTAGTTTTTAAGGAGCTTACGCAATCTAAAGATGCCGATATTGCCAACAAAGCGACACAGGCCGTAAAGAATTTAAGTGGAGGGGAAGTCAAAACTTATTTCCGTGATGTGTATTTTGCACCTTCATATGAGTCACGTTACGACGATGTGATTTTTCCATTTAAAGCTCGCTATGGTAGGAATCTTGATAATGGTCGAGCACAAGTGTATGGCTTTTTAAACCTAAACCGTGATACCCAATCTCAGGGCGGGGTACGACCTGAAATTATTGATGAAAATGCAGTGACTCTAGGTGTGGGCGCTAATTATCAACCTTGGACATCTATACCTGTGCGAATGTATTTAGAAGTGGGGGGAAGTTACGATCTGATTGATCGAAATAGAGATAAATTTCGTGAAAGTGTTGTCGGTGGGGTGACAGGTTATCAAGAATGGTACTCTCAAAATAATTGTAATCATTCACTTTGCTTTAATGATTACTTCACTGATTTATATGGTAATGCAGCAACGTATTCTAGAGAAGATTATAACGTTATTGGCGATTTACGCTTACGTACGGGCTTGAATGTCTATAAAGGCGAGAACGGAACTGTACAGGCTTATTTGAAATTGCATGGCTTAGCTGACAGTAAAGATGAGTATTACAACAATTTATTTGAATATGGCCCCGGTATTTCATGGCAGCCTTTTAATTATCAGCCGATAAAACTACGTGTTGAGCGACTATATGGCAATTACTTTAAAGATGTGCCAGTAAATACAAAAGATCATTACAACAATACCCGAGTGGAACTCGTCTTTTATAAGGATTTCTAAAATGAAGAAAATTTTTATATCTATTGTATTTGGAACTCGTCCTGAATTAATCAAACTTGCCCCTGTTATTTTATTGGCAAAGCAAGATCCTCGTTTTCAAGTTGAGGTGATTTTTACTGGACAACACGATGAATTAGTAAGAGATGCGATAGATTTCTTTGGGGTTGAAATTGACCATCGTCTTAAAATTATGAATGCGGGACAAAGTTTAAATCAGCTACTCATACACGGTTTGAGCCAAATCGAGAATGTATACACTGATGGGCAAAAAAGAGATGCAATTGTTATTCAAGGAGATACAACAACTGTTTTAGCAGCTGGCTTAGTCGCGTTTTCAATGAAAGTTCCTGTAGCACATGTGGAAGCTGGTTTACGCTCTTATGATTTGGATCATCCTTTTCCAGAAGAGGGAAATCGTCAGTTAGTGTCACGTATTACCAAATGGCATTTTGCTCCGACAGAACAATCAAAAAGAAATTTACTCAATGAACAAATTCCATTAGAACTCATTACAGTTACAGGCAATACCGTTGTTGATGCGGTGTATTTAGGACGTAAATTAATTTCTGAAAAATCTGATTTGAAGAACCAGCTTGAACCTTATGGAATTCAATTAAAGCAAGATGATAAAGTTGTGCTTATTACTGCGCATCGTCGTGAAAACTTTGGCGGAGGAATTCAAAATATTTGTAATGCCGTTGAGCACTTAGCCCACGACCATCCTGATTTACATTTTATTTGGCCAGTCCATTTAAACCCAGCAGTACATGATGTGGTTCATGATAAGTTTAAAGACCATCCGCAAATCCATTTAGTTAAACCATTAGACTATCCTAGTTTATTGGCAGTTATAGACCGATCTACTTTTATTTTGACGGACTCAGGTGGGTTACAAGAAGAGAGTCCATCATTTAATAAGCCAGTTTTAATCTTACGAGATACCACAGAACGACCTGAAGTTGTTGAAGTAGGGGCCGGCGTTTTGGTAGGGACAAACCAACAAAAAATTATTGAAGAAGCTGAAAAGCTACTCACCGACCAACAGCACTATGAAAAAATGGCACATGTAGAAAATCCATTCGGTGATGGGCAAGCAGCTCAACGTATTCTCGATCAAATTGCTAAATCTTATGAATTGGCATAATTATGAGTTAAGAATTTCTTCTCACTTATGGCTTTATTAACACCACCATAAGTGAGGCGATACCACAAGCTCACAATATTGACGCACCAGCGGCTCATGTAATGTGGTCCATCAAAAATATAGACAGTTTTTCCTTCATATGCTTTTAGTTGAGAAATAATTTCCCACGGATATGCAGCTCTAAATTGCCCATTCTTTTTAACTCTAAAGGCTTCTAGTACTATAATTACTTTATCTTTTCCAAGCTTTTGTTCAAGTTGATCTAAAATATGTTTAGCTTGCTGCGGAGAACGTACACCTACGCCAACTCCGTCTTGGAAGAAAACGCCGTTATGTTCTGGTAACCAGCTTTTAACCCATAAATCATAATGTTCGGGTTCGGTTTCACCACTATAAATACTCACCCAAACTGGTACTGGAAGTTTATTTAAAACCTGACCTAAAGCACTTACTCTTAACCAAGTCGGATCTGCTTCCACTGGAAAATAATAACCTTTAGGTGCAGTTTTTTGCTCTTTTATAATTTCAGCAGACTTTTCCCCTAACTCAGTGACATTTGCCCGAGCTTTAGGTTCATTATATTCGCCGGCTAAACCCAATATTAGATTTTTAGCCCAAGGCTCTTGTTTAATTTTTTCTAAATTAATTGCTTTTTCCCATTGAGGAAAATTTGATTCTTTCCACCATGATTTAGACTCAACAACAGACCATTGGGGAACAAATGTATCAACACCTAAATAGTGCCAGTTTCCCTCTGGTGGAGTAGTGTTATTGTCGGGCTGCCAGAAAATTCCTTCAATATGCGGGGCTTGTCTTTGATGTTTGAACAACCCCGCATAAGCGATAACACTACAAATAATTAAAATAATAAAAGCAGCTATTTTAATTGGTATCTGTTTTTTCATTATTTCGTCTTAACCAGTACCACAAGAAGATAATTATTATCATGATTGCAGAGATAATCACAACTAATAAGAAGAAAGAAGATTGTTGAACTAAAGGTGCTTTTTGATTTCCGACAATAAGTTTTTGTAAAACATAAATATTTCCATTTTCTGAAACGAGCATTTTTGTCACGTTATTTGGAATTTTATGTTGTATTTTTTCCCACAGGTGCATGAAAGCTTGTGCTCCACCTTGTGAGTCGGTAATCACGTCAAAGCGATTATTGTTATAACTCACAATAAAACCATTAACAGCAGCAGGCGCATAAATAGTATCTTGATGCATTAATACCTGTTGTTGATAAATATCTTTATTCACACGAACATTTATTGCTTGTGGAGCACTTGGCGAATAACGGACTAGGTTAAGCGGCATTGGTCCTTGTGTTAAAAGCATTTTTTTCGCAGTTTGGCCTAATACAATCGCGATATTTAATGCACCAGATTGATTATCAATTGCAATTGTCGGAGTCGTTGCTAAAGTCATTGAAATTGCGGCTACGCCATTTTTGAGTTTATGGGGTAACTTTAGGGTAGATTTAGCTGTATCAATCCAGAGCGAACCATGTGCAGTGGGTAAACACTGTGAATTAGCAATGACTGAGTTTTCTAGCTTTAAATTAAAATTGGTCGTATTAGAAATAGCTTTGGCAAAAATGTTGAATTGTCGGTTGACGGGATCGGAAGCAAGGTCAGCTGTTTTCATGCTGCCTGCAAGTCCGCCATCAATCCAAGCCGTAATATTTGAACCTTGCAATAGACCACTTTGAATACGTAGTGCAATTTGCCCTTGCAAGATATCAGTTGGTTGCCATACTGCTGGGAAATCAAGGAATAAATTCTTTTCAGCGTGATTTAATCTGAAGTCTTCAATGCCTAAATCGGCAAGTGTATTGATTTTTTTAAATTGTGCCCAAGTTGGGGTAGAGATTGTAGTAGGGAAAATTGCACTTCCTGTATCAAGTTGCTCTACATACGAGGGGTTGATTAGTCCATTTATGGCAGCAGTAAGTTCTTGTGGTGTGTGATAAGTAATTGAAAGAGTAGCCACTCCATCTGCTGGTTTTGCAATTTGTACTAAAGCACCCCCTTTGAGTGGTGTAGCTGAGCGAATCACTTCAATAATGAAATTTGTTTCATCATTTAAATTAGTTTGTCCTGAATCAACCCATTCAATTGGTGTGATTGAAGTCCATGAACTTGCTAATCTAGCGAGCATAGAAGCTTCTATAATCTCTTTACGATTATATTTTAAAATACCAACAAACGGAGTAGGCCGTCTCGCTTGTGGATTAGCTAAAGCATCTGGTAAGTCTTTTAAACGGTATATATTACGGATAGGCGTAAAGTCGAGTTGGGAATTGCTTAAATAAGTTAAGTGATCAATATCTTCTGTACAGAATGTTTCTTTAGTTTGATTCAGCGTAGTCGGTTTAGCATACTGTTGAATAATAAAATCTAAACGATGAAAGCCACTCTGACTTGTTGGGATATCAAATTTGAATTGACCGTCCCCACTCAGTGTAGTGTTATAAATGAGTTTATCATCATATTTTACGAGTAAAGTTGTATCACTTTCAGTGGAATAATCACTTGAAAATTGAATGTTTTGCCACTGGGCACCTTTTCCAATATAGAAAAAATGAGGCTCGACCGTATATTTAGTTGAAGTACTAATATCGTCGAGTTTCCATATGTACGCATGAGCAGACATGGCGAGCATAAGACTGGTGCTGGCAAGGAGCACTTGAGCTGTTTTGTAGAGATCAAAAGTCTTTTTCATTTATTTTTTCTCCTTGCTACGTTCCGTTTTGTACCATTGAAGGGAGTTGCCCTGTATTTTATTTTTAAGCATGTCATATGCGGCTTTAAAAACAATAAATAGAAATATTTGTGAGTAACTTACATAAGATAAAACAGAGTAAAAATAGAGTTCTGGTTTAACTTTTTCGAGTGAAAGGGTAAACCACATTTGTGCGACATATAGGCAAAACGAGAGGCCCCACAGTAATGTGAAGGGGCCTGGAACTGAAATGCCTGCGATACCTAGTAACCCAAGCGTCAAGGTAATATGACTCCAGAATAAAGCAGGTACGAAAAGTATGTAGCACATAATGTTATTTAGAATTTCAATTCCAATAGGAAATGGGGTTCTTAACGCTACGGGTAAATATTTACGAGTCACATAAAAATTACCCTGAGTCCAACGTGAGCGCTGTTTAACAAACACACTTAAAGATGGCGGATCTTGTTGCCAACCAATTGCGTAGGGAACCCATTTAATTCGTTTCTGACCGATAAAAATTCGGAAGCTCATTTCAGTGTCATCGACCAATGATTTCTCATCAAAACCACCTAAGGTTTCTAATGCATCACGCCAAATGACATAGTTGGTACCCATTAATGTTGATAGTTCAAAACGTTGCCAACGACCGCCCTGAAAAATCCATTGGAAAAATATGAACTCAATGGCAATAAATCGAGTCAGAATACTATCTTGCCAATTACGGGTTCTTACTTTGCCATTTACAGCTACTAATTTTTTATCTGCAAGTAGTGTTTGAGCTAATAACCTTACGCAGTCGGGTTCAGGTGTACTGTCTGCATCATAAACAACAATGAGTTCACCTTTGGCATGGGGGAGGCCATTATTTAGTGTTCTAGATTTACCTTTGCCTCCCATTCCTTTAGGAACGTTGACAATTTTTATGCAAGGATAAATCTGCGCTAGATTTTCGGCGATTTCTAGGGTGTTATCTTTAGAACCATCATTAATCAGCAAAACTTCATATGCTTCGGCTGGATAATCCTGTTGCGCGATTGCATGTAAAGTATCTTCAATGACTACGCCTTCATTATAGGCAGGAATCAAAACACTCAAAACGGGCCATCTATCGGGTACGGGTAGGTTCTGTAACTCTTTTTCTGCTGTTTTTGAGTATTTCCAAGCCTGATAACTTAGCCATGCCCAAAATGCTTGAGGAATCCAGATGCCTAAAAAACCAAATAGGAAGAGAATATCAATGGGAGCCATTTGATTTAACCCTCCTAATAATAGATGAGATCAGCAATAACAATAAAATCACCCCGATGACCAAGGAGATCCAAGAAATATAGCTGCCGAAAGTACCAAGTAGGTCAGGATAGGTTGTGGTTAAAATAAGATCGAGTGGAACTACAACTGTGCTTAAACCAATAAAAATATACCCAAAAAAACTAGTGTTTACATGATCAGGCGTGCTGATGTATTTAATATTATTAAATTTCCATGAAATACCGAGTTGAGGGTATCGAATATTTGTGGTCGGAAGATCAGCAGGAGGGTTAATAATGATTTCATAACCTGAAACATGACCATTAAAATTTTTGGCTGAATAAAATAAGTGCTGCTTTTGTTTAATTTCTCTGGAGGGTAGAGGAAGTT
Organism: Acinetobacter sp. IRS14; assembly: GCF_034650275.1. Classification (NCBI taxonomy): domain Bacteria; kingdom Pseudomonadati; phylum Pseudomonadota; class Gammaproteobacteria; order Moraxellales; family Moraxellaceae; genus Acinetobacter; species Acinetobacter sp. IRS14. The sequence continues at coordinate 86,306 of NZ_JAOVFN010000011.1, read as the reverse complement.
CCTTTGGATTAAACTTAACAATATAGCTGCCAGCGGTCTGGGAAATTAAGTTTTCATCCCAACCTGTTGAAACAAAAGCAGCCATAGGTCGCAAGCCAATTGCAGTTGAAAATGTAGCTTTGGCAGCAAAATATTGGGGTTGTTCAGATTTAAAAAGAGCAATAGGAATAGCACCTTGGCTCACCGCTTCTTTTAATAAGAAATAGTGAGAAAAGCTAAAAACTTCATCCGGTAATATGATGCCCGGCTTTATTCCTTTATGAATAAGTCCTTGAAAGCTATCGGAACTGATTTGATCAATTGTAAAAATAGGCCACCATGTGTCCTGTGACGGGAAAAACATGGAAAGGTCATTAATACTTTGAACTTCAGTTTTTGTTTGTTCAGATTTAATTTCACAATGATAATATTGACGATAGAACTGCTGCAAAGTGCCATCTGGATATTGACTAGAGGCGATAATAATTCCACAAATATTAAGAAGATTAGACATTAAGTAATCTCCTCTTCAGGTGGAATCTGAATAACTTTATATTCGACTTCAAGCCGCAAAGTCATAATCTCTCTTAGCTTTTTAATAAATTCAGGTTCTTCTTCTGTTTTTTGTTTGCGAATAACAATACTGTATATCGTTTCTAGATCATCATCAGCAAACTGGAAGACAATTTCTTGTGGATGATGCTGACTCAAAATTTTAATCATTTCATTTTGAGTTGTTTTCCATACATCATCGCCTAACATTTCTTTAATTAAGCTTCGGTTGAGAATCCTGATTTCAAAGACTTCATAATCTTGTATATGGTGATGATCAAGAAGTTTAAAGAAACTACGTTGAAAATACTTAAGTGCGCTAAGCGGGAAAATATCACGACGATAATTTCGATCATAACTTTGTATATCACGGTATTTTTGAACGTTAATTTCAATATTGTGGCGTACAGCACTAAGAAAAAGAGGAATAAGAGGGATAATAAAAAGTAAAAGGAGCTGACGTTCAATATGTGTTTGTGCCCCTAGGTCGAGTAGAAAATATACTGCAACACCTATAAAAGCGAGTAAACCAACAATTAAAGATGCGCCAACTTCTAAAAAAGCCCCAGAAATTAAAAGAATAAGAATAAAAATCCAGCTTCCTCTAAAACTTACAGGCAGCCACTCATATGCCACCATCCCCATAAATAGATGAGCTGCGATAATCCATAAGACGAGTGTTCTTCCAGGGTTCTTCTGTTGCTGTTGCATGCGAGCTATGACTACCTTCTTGTAATGTTAATTTTTATACTTTTATAATGAGCTGTGATGCTTTTTGAATTTATTGTTGTGTTTGTCCTTTTATAAATCCTTTTAGTATTATTTTTAGAGTAAAGTCACAATATAGTCAAATTTCTCGTATTTTTTTAATCAAAAATAAACAGATAAGACGCAAGTCTTATCTAAATACTCTTGAAAGTTTCAATTGCTTTCAGACGAGTTTCTTTCAAATCAACAATTGGCTTCGGATAATTCAACTGAAGCGGAGTTTTACTTGAGTAGGGTTCATGAATCACTTTATTGTCTAGATGGGCTAACTCATTTACCCATTGACGAATATAGTCTCCGTTTGGATCAAATTTCTTAGATTGAGCAATAGGGTTAAAAATTCGGAAATAGGGTACTGCATCAGTTCCAGTTGATGCACACCATTGCCAACCACCATTATTCGCTGCTAAATCACCATCAATTAAGTGTTCCATAAACCATTGTTCACCGATTCGCCAATCGATGAGTAGGTTTTTACATAAAAACATAGCGGTAATCATGCGGACTCGATTATGCATCCAGCCCGTTTTTAGAAGTTGACGCATGCCAGCATCAATAATTGGTATACCTGTTTGGCCAGTTTGCCATGCGGTTAGGTGCTCTGGATTATGATTCCATTTAATTTTCTGAGTATCTTTTTTAAACGGAATATGTTTAGACACATGTGGAAAATCAAATAAAATATGCTGATAAAATTCTCGCCAAAGTAGTTCATCTAACCAAGTCTGCTGACCTTCGTTTGCAATATGGAAGTTGCCATGTTCAGTTCGGAAAAGGGCTTGTAAACATTGACGAATAGACAAAATTCCAAGATTTAAATAGGGGGAAAGTTGGCTAGTTCCTTTTACATTTGGAAAGTCACGTTCTAATTTATAATCACATAAATGATCTTCAATAAATATGTCGAGCTGCTCCAAAGCAAAATCTTCTCCAGTCGGCCATAAGTTTTGTTGGTCTTTAGAAATAGATGAGTCAAAAAAAGCTTCTAAATTTTCTAGACTTAAACTTTTTATATTTGAATCAGACTCTGGGATAGATTTTTGCTTTTCAGGAATTGGATAGCACTGAGGCAAACCACTGATATCTAGTTTCGAATAACATGCTTTTTTAAATGCGCCGAAAACTTGATATGGTTGCTGTGACTGGTTGCGAATAGAACGTAAAGGAAAAATCGTACGGTCATGAAATAAAAAAAGTTCTTTACCTTGTTGATTTAAAGCCTGCTGTACAGTTTTATCTCTTTTTAACTCATTCACACCTACTTCTATATTTGAGTAAACATTTTCGATATGAAGTTGATGTGTGAGTTCGCAAATATACTCTGCAATATCTTTCCAGTAGGGAATGACTTGAATGATCAGTGGAATATTAAGCTGTTCTAATTCTTTTTTAAGTTGTTGAAGCTGATGTAAATAGAAATTAATTTTTATAGGTGCATCGTGATGTATTTTCCATTGTTCAGGCGACAAAATAACTAACCCAATTGAAGGTCCTTGCTGGCAAGCATGCCATAAAGCAGCATGGTCTCGAACTCTCAAATCCTGACGAAACCAAATCAGCTGATTTACGTTTGACATGAAAGATACCCTTATAAAGTTGAGTGAGTTAGAGGTTTATTATCAAGATATTATATAAAAATAAATACATAAAAAAAGCAAAGCCGAAGCTTTGCTCTTATCTTCATCTAAAGATGAATTAGTGGTGGTGACCACCTGCACCGTGTACGTGACCGTGATCTAATTCTTCTTCAGAAGCTTCACGGATTTCTACGATTTCAACTTCAAAAGTTAAATCTTGACCAGCAAGTGGGAAGTTAGCATCTACAACAACGTTGTCGCCTTCAACAGCTTTAACAGTTACGATCTGAACGCCGTCATCTGTTTGAGCTTGGAATTGCATACCAGGTTGAATGTTTTCAACACCTTGGAACATTTGAGCTGGAACTTCTTGTACTAGGTCTGGGTTGTATTCGCCATAACCTTCAGCTGCTGGTACATTAACAGTAAATTTGTCACCAACAGTTTTACCTTCTAATGCATTTTCAAGACCAGGAATGATATTGCCTGCACCGTGCAAATAGGCAAGTGGTTCGCCTTGAGATTGATCAAGTGTTTCACCCTCAGCGTTTGTTAATTTGTAGTGGAATGAAACCACGTGGTTATTTGCAATAGCAGTCATGTTTTTGATCCATTCAATCAATTGAAGCGTACATCATAAAGTGAAAAATAAATTTTGTAGACTACAAAATCTTAATCTTTGGCACTTTTTCTAATGCGTTTTTATATAAATAGGGACGAACTTAAAAAATTCAACTTAATACAGCTTAATTTTTGGACGTACACGTCTTGTAAGTAAATCTTTCATTGTGAGTAGTCCAGCTTGAGTGTATCCATGAATCGTTGCTTGATGTAAACGATACAAAGATACGTACATGGTTTTTGCAATATAACCTTGCACACTTACATCGCCAAGTAATTCTCCAACGGCTTTATTACGACTTAAAGACACAAGTGAACCTTTGTCATTAAAAGTGAACATTGGCTGTGAACGGCCATTAAGTCTGGCAGCCATAGCATCAACTAAAAAGCTTGCTTGTTGGCTGGCAACTTGAGCACGCGGACCAAGTGGAGGGTTTCGTGCATCAAGTTGGCAATGAGCACAATCACCAAACGCAAATACATTTGGATCAGAATAGGTTTGCAGGGTTGCATAGACCATTAAGCGGTTAATGTTATCGCGTTTAAAATCTGTAAAACTTTCTAGTACCTTAGGTGCCTTTACGCCTGCTGCCCAAACGGTAATATCACTTTTGAGTTGGTTGCCATTACTAAAGTAGATGCAATGCTTATCAATTTTTTCAACGCGGTGTTGAGTTAAAATTTCAACGCCCATTTTTCTGAGTTGCTCGGCACTATGTTCAGCAGTTTTATCCGTCAGAGCAGGTAAAATGCGCTCAGAGGCTTCAATGAGAGTAATTTTGACTTGGTTAGGGTGAATTTTCTTTAAGCCATATCGATAAAAGTTTTTGGTTGTTTCAATTAACTCGGCTGCAAGCTCTACACCTGTTGCCCCCGCACCAACGATTCCAATATTTAAAGTCCGTTGATTAGGTTGATTTTGAGCTTCAATATAAAGATGTAATAAATCTTGCTGGAAAACATCGGCTTGTTTTCTGCTGTCGAGGAAATGACAGTTTTCACGTACACCCGTGGTATTAAAGTCATTTGATACTGAGCCAAGCGCTAAAATAAGTGTGTCATAACTGAGCTCTTGCGGATGATTCTGTTGATCCTTAGACACTTGAGGAGGCATTAGTTCAATTAATTTTTTATCTTTATTGATTCCAATTAATGTTCCTAGCACAAATTCATAATGATGTTTTTCTGAATGTGCAAAATAGTTAGTTTGTTCTTCGTGTGGATTTAAAGAACCAGCAGCGATTTCGTGAAGCAAGGGTTTCCAAATATGAGTGAGGTTTTGGTCAACCAATGTAATCTTTGCTTTACGATTTTTCCCAAAAGTTTCACCGAGTTGTGTTGCCAGTTCTAAGCCACCAGCACCACCACCAACAATTACAATATGATGTAAATTTTGGGCCATTTTTTTTCACCTAATTATTTTTCTATAAAAAAAGATGGCTAAATTATGCCATCTTTTATTTATAAAATTTATTGTGCGTCTGTGCACAATTTGATGTTTTTAGTGCGAATCTACAGGGTAGAGTTTTGCAGCACTATGTTCACTTGATGAAAAAATAGAGAAGAGGCTAGAAAACCACATTGCAATTTTTTGGAAAATATTGGCTTCTTCAATATGTACGTTATCTTCGATTTGAAGACTACGGATCAGTTGATTATTTTGATAAATCGATACTGTGGCTAAGCTCATTACTTTCATTAACGGCGCAGTTAATTGTTTTTCATTGAGTTCAATGTTTACACGTGTTTGAGTTGTTTCAAGCGGAGCGATAACTTTTGGTTGCAGGTTGCTATCAAGTACTTGAACGCGCTGAGTGATATTATCAAAATTATTTAGGTCAATTGGTGCTGGGTCAGCATATAAAGAAGTCGTTACAATCGTAGGTTGCTTTGTCGCTACCTTAAACATCTTTAAAGTTGACTTTATAACAGGCAGTTCGGCAATTAATTTTTGCTCAGGAATAATGACTTCATCACGTGTATAGGTATAAGCAAGATTCATTAATTTATCTGCAATCTCAGCACGTTTCACCGCACTCGGTGTACCTAAAACAATGACCAATAAACGTCTTTGAGCTAAGTCTGATGAAAATGAAGGACGTGAAGCTGTGAGTGCCAAATTATAGCCCGCTGCTTTAGTGTAGCCAGTTTTTAGACCATCAACAGATGGATCATATTTCAAAGCAAGGTTAGTCGCATGGTGAAAACGTTGATTGTAGCTAAAGCTTGGCATTTTTGAATAATGCAAATATTCAGGCGTTTCTTTAATTACGGCTTGACCTAATAAGCTTAAATCATGTGCCGTAGTGTAATGATCCGGCATCGTAATTCCAGGAGGGTTACTAAAATGGGTATCTTTCATACCCAAAGCCTGAGCTTCCTGATTCATACGTTGTACAAAATGAGGAACATCACCAGAAATTTTTTCAGCTAAGGTCACGGCTGCATCATTCGCAGACATAACAATTAAACCTGCTAATAACTGATCAACAGAAATTTGTTCACCAGCTTTAAGATACATTTGTGATTCATCCCATTGCACCACACCAACCACTGGTGTTGCAGTAATGATTTCTTCTTTTTTCAGCTTTCCAGCTTTAATCTCTTTTAAAGCAATATAGGCAACCATCATTTTGGTTAAAGATGCTGGCGCGCGTTGCACGTGGCTATTATGCTCGGCAATGATTTGACCCGATTGAGTATCTACAATAGTCCATGCGGCGGCTTCAACACTTTCAGGTGCAATATTGAGTAGCGCAGCATTGGTTAGGGTGGTGCAGAAAAGACTGAAGAGGGTAAAAAGAGATAGAAAAAATTTCACGGATGACCTTAACTTTTACTGGCAAATACGGGACACAGATGCACAGCATGCTATGCCTTTTTTTAATGGAAGGCTAGTGGAAATTGTTGCCAAAAAATACATGTACGCAAGACGATACAAAAAAGTGATAATCTAATGCGAAGCCGTTCTTATTTTTAAATTGAAGAATTTATGTTGCATTATCAAATTGAGTTCGATGATTACAAACAACACCTTGTTCACGTAACAATTCGTTTTTTAGCCAATCCGAATCAGGAACTTTGGCTGCCAACGTGGATTCCAGGTAGTTATCTAATTCGAGAGTTCTCAAAACATATTGAAGCCGTTAAAGCTTATGATGAAGCTGGACGTCTGTTGGATATTAAAAAAACGAGCAAGAATCGTTGGCGTTTATTTAATACCGATCATGAGTTAATGACGATTGAATATGATGTATATGCATATGATTTGTCTGTACGTGGTGCATATGTTGATCAGACACGCTTATATATTAATCCAGCATGCGTATGTTTAGCTTTAGAAGGCCAAGAACAGTCTGCTTGTGAAGTCGAAGTTTTCTTGCCAGATGAGTTAAAACATTTTCAGCTAGCGACAGGTTTGGCTTCAAAAAGTCTAGTTAAAGGTCGCTTTACTTTAAAAGCTGATCATTATGATCAATTGATTGATAGCCCGTTTGAATTGGCTGATCAAACACGTTTTAGTTTTGAAACACATGATATTGAACATGAGTTTGTAATTTCTGGCCCACATAATGCCAATGTTGATCGCTTAAAAGCTGACATTGAAAAGATTTGTGCAGCCGAAATAAATATGTTCGGTTCAGCGCCATTTAAAAACTATACCTTTATGACGATGGCAACAGGGAATAGTTATGGTGGATTAGAACATTGTAATAGTACAAGTCTGATTACACCGCGTGACGATTTGCCAAAATCAAATGAACCAACTGAACCTTCTAAAGACTATCAACGCTTTTTAGGCTTATGTAGTCACGAATATTTTCATTCATGGTTGGTAAAGTTCATTCGCCCAGAAAACTTTGCAAATTATAATTTGCACCAAGAAGGCTATACCTCTTTACTTTGGATATTTGAAGGCTTTACTTCATATTACGACGACCTGATTTTATTGCGTAGTGGCGTAATTTCTCAGAAGTCTTATCTTGATTTACTCAAAGCACAAATTGATCGCTATTTACAAAATCCAGGCCGTTTTGTTCAAACAGTGGCTGAATCAAGTTTTGATGCGTGGATTAAATTTTATCGTCAAGATGAAAACTCAAATAACGCGGGTACGAGTTACTACAATAAGGGTGCTTTAGTTGCGTTGTGCCTAGATTTAGGCTTACGTCTACGTGGTTCTAGTCTTGATGCTTTAATGCGTCGATTATATGAAAATACTCAAAATGGTATGCAGGTAAACGAAAGAACCATTTTTGATTTATGTAAAGAACTGACGGGTGATAATTGGATTGAACAAATTAATCATCTGATTAACACGACTGATGAATTACCGCTTGATCAATTGTTTCCTGAATTTGGCTTAAGCTATAGAGTTAAAACTGACAAATCTTTGCCATTAGGTTTAAAACTTGTCGATAAGCCAGAAGGTGTGCTTGTGCAAAGTGCTCGCCGTGATAGTGCAGCAGCGAAAGCAGGTATTTCTGCTAATGATGTGATTATTGCAATTGATGGTTTAAAAGCATCCACTAAGCTTGTCGAGAAGTATGCAAAGCAGGGTGGAACTTATACTGTCTTTGCTTTCCGTCGTGATGAGTTAATCTCTTTTGAAGTCGATTGCGCTACATCTGATTTAACCGAAGTTGAACTCATCGTTGAAGATCAAGCTAAAACTGAAAAATGGTTAAAAGCTTAGATTAAAGCTAAATAGTTTATAAAAAACCGATGTTTTGCACATCGGTTTTTAGTTTTAAGTACTTCCAGATGGCGAAATCCGTTTTGCCTTTGAGTTTATTTTGAATGAAAAGTATAATAATTGTCAGAACACTGAAAGATATCTCATGTAATTTAATGATGTTTAATGCCTGAAAAGTGATCTGAATGTGCGTATTACAATGACTTAGATATCAGAAAATTATCTATATATTTGAATTATGTATTATTTCGCTGCGAAATGTCGTTATCACTGGATATTTCGTTGACTGGAAGGCAATGAGAGCCGATACTCTCAGGGTTTTATTTAAGCATATCGGTTCGTAGGCACTGGGCCAAAAGCTCGGTCCTCAACACTCAATCAAACGGAAGGGGCTATATATGGCTGGTGAAAAGTCAACTATTATTTACACACTGACTGACGAGGCGCCACTATTGGCGACCTATTCGCTACTGCCGATCATTGAGACCTTTACTAAGCCAGCTGGCATCGAGATTATTAAAAGTGACATCTCTGTAGCTGCACGTGTGCTCGCAGAATTCGCTGATTACCTAAGTGAAGAGCAAAAGGTATCCGACAACCTTGCAGAGCTTGGTCGTCTTACACAAGATCCAGATACTAACATTATCAAACTCCCGAACATTAGTGCGTCTGTTGCGCAATTAACTGCATGTATCAAAGAGCTTCAATCAAAAGGTTATGCAATTCCTGATTATCCGGAAAATCCTGCAACCGAAGAAGAAAAATCAATCAAAGCTCGTTATGGTAAGTGCCTTGGTTCAGCAGTAAACCCTGTCCTTCGTGAAGGTAACTCTGACCGCCGTGCTCCAGCAGCAGTTAAAAACTATGCGAAAAAACACCCTCATTCAATGAGCGAGTGGAAACAGTGGTCACAAACTCACGTTTCACATATGGAAGAAGGTGACTTCTACCATGGTGAAAAATCAATGACACTTGATCGCGCACGTAATGTGAAAATGGAACTTATCACGACCAGTGGTAAGAGCATTGTTCTTAAGCCAAAAGTTGCGCTTCAAGAAGGCGAAATCATTGACTCAATGTTCATGAGCAAGAAAGCACTTTGTGATTTCTATGAAAAAGAACTTGATGATTGTAAAGAAGCGGGAATTTTATTCTCTCTACACGTAAAAGCGACAATGATGAAAGTTTCACACCCGATCGTTTTCGGTCACTGTGTGAAAATTTACTACAAAGAAGCTTTCGAAAAACACGGTAAGTTATTTGACGAATTAGGCATTAACGTAAATAACGGTATGGCTGGGTTATACGAGAAAATCGAAACTCTTCCTACTTCATTACGTGAAGAAATCATTGAAGACTTACATGCTTGTCAAGAACACCGTCCTGCACTTGCAATGGTTGACTCAGCAAAAGGCATCACTAACTTCCATTCACCAAACGACATCATCGTTGATGCTTCTATGCCAGCAATGATCCGTGCGGGTGGTAAAATGTGGGGTGCTGATGGTAAGCAATATGATGCTAAAGCTGTTATGCCAGAATCAACATTTGCCCGTATTTACCAAGAAATGATCAACTTCTGTAAGTGGCATGGTAACTTCGATCCGAAGACTATGGGTACTGTACCGAACGTTGGCTTGATGGCTCAAAAAGCTGAAGAATACGGTTCTCACGATAAGACTTTTGAAATTTCAGAAGCTGGTATTGCAAACATTACAGATCTTGACACTGGTGAAGTGTTATTGACTCAAAATGTTGAAGAAGGCGATATCTGGCGTATGTGTCAGGTTAAAGACGCTCCGATTCGTGACTGGGTAAAACTTGCAGTAACTCGTGCACGTAACTCAGGCATGCCTGCGATCTTCTGGCTTGACCCGTACCGTCCACACGAAAATGAATTGATCAAGAAAGTACAAGCGTATTTAAAAGATCATGACACGACTGGTCTTGATATCCAGATTATGTCTCAAGTTCGTGCAATGCGTTACACACTTGAGCGTGTAGTACGCGGTCTAGATACTATTTCTGTGACTGGTAACATCTTACGTGACTACTTAACTGACTTGTTCCCAATTATGGAACTTGGTACTTCTGCGAAAATGTTATCTATCGTTCCGCTTATGGCGGGTGGTGGTATGTACGAGACTGGTGCAGGTGGTTCAGCACCAAAACACGTACAACAGCTTGTTGAAGAAAACCACTTACGTTGGGATTCGCTTGGTGAGTTCCTTGCTCTAGCAGCTTCTTTAGAAGAAATGGGCATTAAAGAAAATAATGCTCGTGCTAAGTTACTTGCGAAGACTCTTGATGAAGCGACTGACAAGTTACTTGATAATGGTAAGTCTCCATCACGCCGTACAGGTGAGATTGACAACCGTGGTAGCCATTTCTACTTGTCACTTTACTGGGCAGAAGCACTTGCTGCACAGAACGAAGATGCTGAGTTAAAAGCTAAATTTGCTTCACTTGCAAAAACTTTAGCTGAAGAAGAACCGAAGATTGTTGCTGAACTTGCTCAAGTACAAGGTAAGCCAGCTGACATCGGTGGTTACTATGCAATTGATAAAGCAAAAGTAGATGCTGTAATGCGTCCAAGTGCTACATTTAATGCAGCTCTTGCAACTGTTGGTGCTTAATTACTAATTCGTTAGTGAATAGCTCAAAAGCCGGTGTATAAACACCGGCTTTTTTATTTTTATAAAAATAAATGACATTAAAAAAGCCCACCGAAGTGAGCTTTGAAAATTTAGATCTTAACGACTATTACGTCCGCGACCACGTGGTGCTTTTGTATTTGGACGAGTTGTACCATTAGTCTTACGACGTGGCTTTTCACTTTCATCCATTTGCCAGATACGTTTTGTACCCGACTTTTTCGCAGAACCATCTTTGTTTTTACGAACCATCGGTTTGCCGCCAGTACCACCTGGTTTTTTCACATATGAACGTGAACGATAAGGCTCTTCCGCAGGAACATCTTTAAAGTCAGGATAAAGCAAAGGCTCAATTTCTTTCACATCACCAGGTCTTAAACCGAGTTGAACTAAATCAATTGAACCAATTTTAGTACGAATTAAACGTAAAGTTGGAAAACCTACCGCAGAAGTCATACGACGAACTTGACGGTTACGGCCTTCGCAAATTGAAATTTCGACCCAAGATGTTGGAATATTTGCACGATAACGTACAGGTGGATTACGTTCCCATAACCACTCAGGTTCACTTACTTTAATGGCAGTAGCCGGAAGCGTCATACCATCATTAAGTTCTACACCTTTACGAAGCTGCTCAAGCGCTTCTTCAGTTACATCGCCATCAACTTGAACTAAATACGTTTTGTATTTTTTATTTGCAGGATTGGTAATGAACTGGTTCAGACCACCATGATCGGTTAAAAAGACTAAACCCTCAGAGTCCATATCAAGACGGCCTGCCAAGCGCAAAGTCGGGTCATCAACAAAGTCCGAGACGGTCATATGCGCTTCGTCTTTACGAAACTGGGAGAGAACGTCATAAGGCTTGTTGAGAATGACAATTTTCATAAAAAATGGCTTCTTCTTTCAAATAACTAGAGAAAACATTGAGCTATATTTAAGTGTGAAATTTGCTTATTTCTCACATAAATCTCAAAAAGAATTAAATTCGATTAAGCTATTATGCGTTAATAAAAGTTGAAAGTATTGTTTATCGATAATTATTTTTAGTTAATTAAGTATTATAAAAGGGAGAATTTACACAATGGGTTATCAGAAGATCGTGGTTCCTGCTGACGGCGACAAAATTAAAGTAAATGCAGACCTGTCACTGAACGTACCAAATCATCCAATTATTCCTTTCATTGAAGGTGATGGTATTGGTGTGGATATTACACCAACCATGAAAGCAGTCGTAGATGCTGCTATTTTAAAAGCTTACGGTGGCAAGCGCTCAATCGAATGGATGGAAGTGTATTGCGGTGAAAAAGCCAATAAAATTTATGGCAACTACATGCCGGAAGAAACGTTCGAAGCACTTCGTGAATTCGTTGTATCTATCAAAGGTCCGTTAACGACACCAGTGGGTGGAGGCATTCGTTCACTCAACGTTGCCTTACGCCAAGAATTGGATTTATATGTTTGCGTACGTCCAGTACGTTGGTTTGAAGGCGTTCCTTCTCCTGTTCAGCATCCAGAATTAACAGATATGGTGATTTTCCGTGAGAACTCGGAGGATATCTATGCAGGTATTGAATGGAAAGCCGATTCTGAAGAAGCTAAAAAAGTGATTAGGTTTCTTCAAGAAGAAATGGGTGTCACAAAAATCCGTTTCCCAGAAGGATGTGGTATTGGAATTAAACCTGTATCAAAAGAAGGTTCACAGCGTTTAGTCCGTAAAGCCATTCAGTTCGCAATCGAAAATGATAAGCCTTCTGTGACGCTAGTTCATAAGGGTAATATCATGAAATATACCGAAGGGGCATTTAAAGAATGGGGTTATGAATTGGCTCTAGATCGCTTCGGTGGAGAACTAATTGATGGCGGTCCATGGGTTAAAATTAAAAATCCTAGAACTGGTAAAGACATCATTATTAAAGATGTCATTGCAGATGCATTTTTACAACAGATCCTCATGCGTCCAGCCGATTACTCGGTTATTGCTACTTTAAATTTAAATGGTGATTATATTTCTGATGCTTTGGCAGCAGAAGTAGGCGGTATTGGTATTGCACCAGGTGCAAATATTGGTGGTGCAATTGCAGTTTATGAAGCAACGCATGGTACGGCACCTAAATATGCAGGTCAGGATAAAGTAAACCCGGGTTCTATTATTCTTTCTGCGGAAATGATGCTACGTGATATGGGCTGGACAGAAGCTGCAGACCTGATCATTAAAGGAATTGCTGGAGCGATTGCAGCTAAAACCGTAACTTATGATTTTGAGCGTTTAATGCCGGGTGCAACCTTGTTGCGTTGTTCTGAATTTGGTGATGCGATTATCAAACATATGGGAGAGTAGTCTTCTATTAAAAAGCCCTCGATTGAGGGCTTTTTTTATTGCATAAATTCGGGATGCTTCGGAGTTTTAATAAAACCAGTTTTCTTTTGATAACTCTGGTCTAGGGCTTGAATAACAAGAACGAAAGCAACTAGAAATAAAGGAAAGAGCAGAGTTTTCACGATTTGGTTTCTCCGAGAGTTGAGGTGAAAGAAGGGCGTACAGGAAATAAAAGGCAAACCGCAAAAAGAAGAACGATTCCACCCAAAAGAAAGAGGTGGGCATAAGACCAATGCAAATGATGCAAAGTACTAATGACCACCCCACCTAAAAGCTGAGTGCTAGCAAACCCAATAGTGGCAAGGCTCCAAAGCTTTTGATAACGTTGCTCATAAATCTGTAGCAGACTATAAGAACTAATAAATACGGTTGCGGGAGTCAGTAAGCCTGTCAGAAGCGAAGACAAAGCTAGTAAAGAAGTGGTCTGTGAAAGGAAAGGTAAAACAACGGCTAGGCAGTAAATGCCATATAACCATTTAATGGCTTGTATATATCCCACCATTCGGCTTAAGCAATAAGCGACAAATGCACCAATGCAGCTTCCGATTCCATAGAGAACCCAAAATAAATTCCTTTGCTGTAGGGGAAAATGCAGAGTTCCAGATAAATAATCCATCCAAAACAAAGAATGTGGAATATAGGCAAAGGCACTACACATATAGGCAATGATAATGACAAGGCCCAAACGTGATTTTTGCGAGACTTGAAGAGTAGGAGATGGTGGCTTAATCATCTGGGCAGTATTGCTACTTAATAAGCGATAAAGAGTTAAGCTTCCTAATAGGGAAATACCTGCAAAAATATCCCAAACATAATGTACGGGCATATTTTTAAGTAGGGGAATAATAATGGTGGCAGATAAAACCCCCACACCAATTCCGCTAAATCCTAAAAAATTAACTTTTAATCTTTGCGTGGTGGGAATGTATTTCATTGCAAAGCTAGGTGCCAAAATCATAAGTAAGCCGCCAGCAATACCTGAAATTGTGCGCCAGAAAATGAACCACACCAAAGGCATATCCATGAATGAACAGCATAGTAGGCTGAGGCTGCCAGCTATAGTCGAAAGTACGATCATGGATGGAATGAACTTTTCTTTAATACTCAATAGCGCTAATAAGGCACCTATGAGATATCCCAATAAATTTGCGCTGCCTAAGTAACTGGCAAAATCATGGGTCCAGTGGTACTGCTCGATCATGATGGGCATAAGCGCAGTATAGGAAAATCTAAAAACACCAATTCCCAAACAAGTTGCCAAAAAGACAACTAAGCTCATTCGATAAAATGTAGACATGAGAAGACGCTCAATTTTTTTATTATTAAAAGCGAGTTTATCAATCATTAAAAATGATTTAATATGATGGTAGTTATCTTATTTTGAGATAGTGATATGTTGCTTAAGTCTCTAGAGTTTTTTTTAGCTGTTGCAGAGAGTGGAAGTTTTTCATTGGCTGCACAAAAAATGTATACGGTTCAATCGAATATCACGAGCCATATAAAAAAACTTGAAGAAGAGTTAGGGGTTATTTTATTCAATCGTAATAATCCTGTGACTTTAACGAATGCCGGACAACAGCTACATAGTTACGCTGTTCAAATGATTGCACTGCATGACAAAGCTAAGAAGATCTTTCAAGAAGGTGATATTGACCCGAATGAAATCATTCGTTTGGGCAGCATGGAAACAACCGCAGCAATACGTTTGCCACAGTTGCTCAATCAATCTATGCAGCAATATCCTACTTTGCCTATTGAGCTTCAAACTCATCCGACTCGTTATTTATTAAATGCGGTACATCAGGGGGAATTGGACTGTGCTTTTGTGGCATCTAAACATTCAATTCCTGAGTTATATAGTTTTCCTGTGTGGCATGAAGAGCTGGTTTTAGTTTGTCCTAAGCAACAACAGAGTTTTCCAGATAAGGCAACTCTTGCAAAAACTAGATTTATTGCTTTTCGGCAAGGTTGTTCATATCGACATGCTATAGAACTTTTCTTGAATGACTTTAGTATTCCGCCTTCGCAAATTATGGAAATGGGAAGTCTTGACGGAATCGTGAGTTGTGTAGAGTTGGGTGTTGGTTTTGCTTTATTACCGAAATCATATCTCACAAAAGTTGCAGATAAAGTTTCAGTCAATTGTTTTGGATTAAATACAGAATCTGCTTTTTTCACTACATATTTAGTTGCCCAGTTACCAGAAACATGGGGAACCAATTTAAAGCAATTTATTCATTTTATTGAGCAACAATTTGAATTAAAGGTTGCTTAAGTAGAGGCTGATTTTTATACATAAATATCTCACTTAATTTATAAGTTAAAAGTGATATATATGTATTTAAAAGTCATTTTATATTCTCACGCAAGTTTGTAATCATCTTGATGCTATAAAATTGTTGAAAAGGGTAGTTTATATAGGCCGGCTATGGTCAAATATGCCCCCTTGAAAGATGACACAAGCAATAATTTGGAGTTTGGGAATGAATATACCCTTAATCATCAATATTGTGGTTTTTGTCGGGTTAATATTTTTACTCGCCCAAACACGTAAAACAGACTGGAGCTTATCAAAAAAAGTTCTGGCTGGCTTAGTTCTAGGTGTAGTGTTTGGTTTAGGACTACATTTGATTTATGGCGGTGGCCATCCGATTCTTGCTGAATCTATTAGCTGGTTTAATATCGTTGGAAATGGCTATGTAAAACTTTTACAAATGGTCGTTATGCCTTTGGTATTTGTGTCTATTTTGGGAGCGGTTGCAAAATTACACCAAGCCTCATCTTTAGGCAAAATCAGTTTTTATACGATCGGCACTTTACTCTTTACAACTCTGATTGCTGCACTGGTAGGTGTATTTGTTACTAACCTATTTGGCTTAACGGCAAAAGGTTTAGTGCAAGGTGCTGCTGAAACTGCACGCTTAACTGCCATTAATACAGATTATGTAGGCAAAGTTACTGATTTAAGTGTACCGCAATTTATTCTTTCCTTTATTCCAAGTAATCCATTTGCTGAATTAACTGGTGCAAACCCAACTTCAATTATTAGTGTGGTTATTTTTGCTGTCTTTTTAGGTATAGCTGCGCTTAACCTAATGAAAGATGATGCAGAGAAAGGCCAGCGTATTCTGACCGCGATTCAGACGTTACAGTCTTGGGTAATGAAGCTGGTTCGTTTAGTGATGACACTTACACCGTATGGTGTTTTTGCCCTCATGACCAAAGTTGTGGCAAGTTCGAATGTTGCAGATATCTTAAATCTAGGCGGTTTCTTGGTGGCATCTTATTTAGGTTTAGCCATCATGTTTGTCGTGCATGCCATTATTTTGACCCTGACCGGTGTTTCTCCAGTTAAGTTCTTCAAAAAAGTTGCTCCTGTTCTTACTTTCGCATTTACCAGCCGTTCAAGTGCTGCCAGTATTCCACTGAGCATTGAGACGCAAACTCGCCGTTTAGGTATTCCTGAATCTATTGCAAGTTTTTCTGCTTCTTTTGGTGCGACCATTGGTCAAAATGGTTGTGCGGGTTTATACCCAGCAATGTTGGCAGTCATGGTTGCGCCAACTATGGGAATTAATACGCTAGACCCAATGTGGATTGCATCGTTAGTAGGTATTGTGACTTTAAGTTCAATTGGGGTTGCTGGAGTAGGTGGTGGTGCGACTTTTGCTGCACTGATTGTTCTTCCAGCTATGGGCTTACCTGTGACTTTGGTTGCACTTCTTATTTCAATTGAACCACTCATTGATATGGGACGTACTGCGTTAAACGTAAATGGCTCAATGACTGCGGGCGTAGTTACGAGCCAATTTATGGGACAGACCGATAAAGACATCTTAAATAGTGAAGATGAAATTGAGTTAACTCAACATCATTAAGAATTAATATTAAACGGCTCATCCACGTTGGATGAGCCGTTTTTTTATATGCTTAAATTGCCCATGTGATGTTAATTTTTAAAAAACTGTATCTGTTTTTCTTTTAAATAATTTTCGAAAATGGACCTATTACAAAAGAGAGCACTATCATGAAAATGTATCAAGTCGATGCTTTTACAAAAGAGTTATTTCGCGGCAATCCTGCGGCTGTGATTGTTGAAAAAGAATGGCTAGATGCAGATTTAATGCAAAAGATAGCACTTGAAAATAACTTATCTGAAATGGCTTTTGTAAAAATTATAGACGCTGAAAATTATGAAATTCGTTGGTTTACGCCAACGGTTGAAGCTGATTTTTGTGGGCATGCGACTCTTGCAAGTGCTTTTGTAATATTTAAAGATTTTACAGATAAAAAGACCATTAATTTTCATGTGCGAAACTTAGGTCTTTTTATCGTTCATCAAGATGAAGATGGCAAAATCAGAATGAATTTCCCAATTCGTAAAGCTCATCAAGTCGAAGATTATCCGGCTGTTTTACGTCAAGCATTAACCAAACCCTTTAAAGCGGTTTATCAAAATGATTACGCTTATATTGTTGAATATGAGTCAGTGCAAGATGTATTGGATGAGCAGCCTGATATGAATTTGCTCAAAACTTTAGGTAAGTTGCGTACTGCTATTACAGCAAAAGACATGGATATTGCAATTACCTCAAAAGCAGACCAGAAATACGATTGTGTATCGCGTTATTTTGCACCTGTCGCGGGTATTAATGAGGACCCTGTTACAGGTTCAGTTCATACTGCAATAGCGCCGTTATGGGCAGAAAAACTGGGCAAAAATAATATTTTGGCTTATCAGGCTTCTAGCCGTGGAGGCGTTTTATATTGCAATATCCTGTCTGAAGAACGTATTGAAATTTCAGGCTATGGAAAACTTTATATGCAAGCTGAAATTTTTCTTTAAAATATAAGGCCGTTTAAATAAACGGCTTTTTTTTCAAATCTTTACTATTAATGTCAGCTTAAATTTCCTACTATAGTGCCACAACTATTGATTTTTTATTATTCAAATTAATTGGTATTTATATGTTTATGCAGTTTAAACAACTGACTCTCTCCCTATGTATTCTTGGTTTAAGTGCTGCGTCTTTTGCACAAACCACACTAGTAAAAAGCAAGCAAAATATTGAGGAATATAAATTAGATAATGGTTTTCGGGTTGTACTTGCACCGAACGACAAAGAAAATAAAATCTTTATTAATACCATTTATTTAACTGGTTCATTAAATGACCCGCAAGGTAAAAGCGGATTAGCTCATTTGCTTGAACACTTGGCTTTTAAAGGGACAAAAAATGTTAAAGGGGAAGAATTCCAGCGTCGTCTAGATCAATATACATTGATGACGAACGCCAGCACCGATTATTACTCGACCAAATATACCAATATTGTTCGTCCGGAAAAGACTGCACTCAATGAAGTGTTATATCTTGAATCGGAACGTATGGATAAATTAGTTCTACAAGAAAAATTTGTTCCTTCTGAAATCGAAATCGTAAAACGTGAACGTGAAGTCCGTATGGATCAGCCTTTTGCTGTCCTGATGGATCAAATGTGGAAGTCAGCTTATGGTAACCAATATTTAGGTCGTTTACCGATTGGCGATTTACCTGAGCTTAAATCTATTAAAATGCCTGAATTGAATCAGTTCTATCGTAACTGGTATGCGCCTAATAATGCAGTCATGGTAATTTCAGGTAAGTTCGATAAGACAGATGTCTTAAAAACCATTGATCAATACTTTAGCCCAATTGCGGCGCGTGATGTTCCTAAACCTGTACAGATTCCTGTGCTCGACTCTACAAAAATAAAAAATCGTCAGTTTGTGGTGAAAAAGGGGAGCGACCTCGCTAAATTCCATATCTATATGAATGGTAAAAATACAAAAATTCAGCCGACTCTCGCTTTAGCGCCTTTGTTATATACCATGCAGCCAAGTGGTCATTTATATCAGAACATGGTTGAAACAGGCATTACCACAAATGTTGATGCAAGTACGTGGTTAGACCAAGATTTTAATGTGGTGTTTCTGGGTGCCATTTATGCACCAAGTAATGACCCTAAAAAAGTTGAAAGCTCTTTGCTAGCGGGTATTGAGAAAGGTAAGCCTTTTACTGAAGTTGAATTAAATCGTGTTAAGAGTTTAATGAAAACTCAAGGCGATTTAATTACTAAAGATGCGGTAGCACTTGGGTCACGTTTAAGTGATTACACGGTTGCTGGCGGTCAGTGGGATCAATATTTTAAAGATTTAGATTCAGTAGAAAACGTTAAGTTAGACCAAGTGAATCAAACTTTAAAACAATTCCTTGTGGCTGAGCATCGAATTGACGGTGATATTTTGCCAACACCTGAAGATCAGAAAAAAGCTCAACAACAAAATGCAAAAGACGCACCTAAAACTCTAGATCAGGTAGAAGCAAAGGCAGAGCCTTTAAAAGATCCAAAGGTGTATCAACAAGAAGTCGCGGAGTTTTTAAAAACTTCTAAGCAATATGTTGAAAGCAATGAGAAAAAGATTATCCGTGGAAAACTGAAAAATGGAATGAAGTACGCTTTATTCCCAGTTGAAACACGTGATGATCGTACTTATGCAACGATTACGATGGACTTCGGAACAGAAAAATCTTTATTTAATAAAGGTACGGTCGTTGATTTAACCTCATATTTATTGCTTCGTGGTTCTGATAAATACAGTTTGCAAGATATTGCTGATAAATCGATTGATGCGGGCGGCGCGGCTTATGCAAGTGCTGACGGCAATGGCATGACTATTAATATTCAGTCTAAATCAGAAAAATTTGATGAGTTTTTCGAGTTTGTTCTTGATGTGATGAAAAATCCAAAATTTGAGCAATCTCAATTTGATTTAATTAAATCGCAAAGTTTATCAAGTCTTGATCGTCCTTATACTGAACCAGATGTCGTGGCTGGCTTAACACTTTCACGTTTGCTTGAAGAATATCAACCGGGTGATTTACGTTATCACTTTGAACCTGAACTGGCAAAACAGCAATTGAAAAACGCCACTCAAGAGCAAGTGAAAGAGTTGTACGAGCGTTTCTTTGCAATGAACCATGCTCAAATTGCTATTACGGGTAAATTTGATGCGAAAAAAATGCAGAAATTACTTAATCAGGAATTTGGTCGTTGGAATGGTAAACAGCCTTATCAAAAAATCTTGATTAATCATGTTGATTTTCCAGCTCAGCAAGTTCATGTTTTATCTGAGCAGCGCGAATTTGGTAGCTACCAAAGTGTGCTTTCAATTCCAGTTGGAAAAAACCATCCAGATGCATCTGCATTAATTTTACTTAACTATATTTTAGGTGAGTCTCAAATTTCATCACGTTTGGCTCAAGAGCTTCGTGAGAAAAATGCGCTAGTCTATGGTTTTGGAAGTGGGCTGCAACTTGACCGTGATACGAATGTAGGGGCCTTAAGCATTAGTGCAAATTATACTTCTGGTCGCTCAGCACAAGTGTCTGCATCAATACATAAAGTGTTGAATGACTTGTTGAAAAATGGTGTGACTGAGCAAGAGCTTGAAGCTGCTAAAGCAGATATCATGAAGAAACGCGTTACGGCATTAGAAGATGAGCGTAATATTCATGGAATGTTAAATCTACAGCTTGAAACAGATAAAACATTACAAGATCGTGTTCGACATGATCAGAACTTGACTAAACTGACTGTTGCAGACGTAAATGCAGTAATTAAAAAGTATATTAAACCTGAACATTTAGTTGAAGTGATGGCTGATCAATATGGTCAGGCAGCAAAAAAATAAAGTCTTATCGCAAATAAAAAGCCACTAAATTGTGGCTTTTTATTTGGATGTTTAACCCATCTTAATGATCATGTTTATGCGCATGAAAATCTTCATTTTTACGGAAACGTAAATAATTTTCGAACTGTTCACAGTACTCATCAAAGTTATCTTCAAGCATCATTTGAAATTGTTGCACAAGATAAGACATCACTTGATCTTTAGCAGCGCGCATTTCTTCGCCATCTTTAAAATTATTTGCTGCTACCCACGTGTTAAAACGGGCACTAGCAAACAACATTGCTGCACTTACTTGACCACGCAGTTCGGCTGGATCTGGTTTTTCACCTTTTGGCGGGCGACAAAAATCATTGGCTTTTTTAATGAATTCATCCGCACGCTCAAAGAAAACCGCATTTAACGCTTCTTCTTCAGTAATATCTGTTGCATTAATCTTTT
Organism: Acinetobacter sp. IRS14; assembly: GCF_034650275.1. NCBI lineage: Bacteria > Pseudomonadati > Pseudomonadota > Gammaproteobacteria > Moraxellales > Moraxellaceae > Acinetobacter > Acinetobacter sp. IRS14. The sequence goes on along the minus strand of NZ_JAOVFN010000011.1, from coordinate 64,910 downwards.
GAGACATGACTTATTCCCGCAAAAATAGAGCTGCTTATTATAGGCAAACGCTTGCGGAAACAAAACCTTTGACTTAGTCTGTAAATAGCCTAAGTATTGGTTGGAGAGTTTAATATGCAAGATGCGATTGCTATTCAAAGTTTAAAAACAGATATTGCTTTATTACGCCAACATGTTTTCCCACCTCAATATTTAGAGCATGTTGAAGGACTGCCGATTTATTATGGCTTGCAAGAAGAAGTCGAAAATTATTATCGCCAATGGCAAGGTCTAATTGAAAGGGCACAAGAACTTTTCCAGCCATTTATGGAAGATGAATTACCAGACGCTATTCATTTGCCAAGTCATTTAAATTTACCGCTATTCTTTTTTCATGTAGACCGAATTCGGATTAATAAAACACGGGCAAAAGAATCGAAAACTTTCCGTGGTGTTGCGAGTCTTATTGAAAAATGCGGGCAGTTCGAAACTGATCAGATTTTTACGATGAAAGAATGGTTGCAGAGCGATGATACCGCGGCTTTAGTTGCTCACCGTGAATTTATCGATTTAAGAACGTATGTATTCCAGCACGGGCAAAGTGAATATACCCGTTCGCGTTTTTATACCAACGGTATTGTGTTAGGTGTTGAACCGCATTTTAAATTGGTCGATGCCCGTGATAAACCAAGAAAGCAACGTAGTGATAGCTATAATGACCCGTTAGCAGATAATGGCGTGTGGAAAGTATTTGGTAAGTACCGATAAAAAGTCGCTGCTTGTTTACAGCGACTTTTTATAAATTACCAAAAAGTTTCAGTTTGACTAAAAGTTTGTAAAGCTTTGGCAGACCGTTTTTGTAGGTGAGGTTGTTTGGCTTTTACCCAGCCTAATGCAAACCAGAAAGATGAGTCATTTTCGACAACTTTATTGAAAATACCTTCCGCAATAAATAAGTCGTTATATTGACCTAAGGTGTTTTGTACAGGCTGTAGCTGTTTTAAATATTGTTGTACTTTCTTGTCAGGATAAAGACTTGCAATAAACTCAACACAATAACGTAACTGCTTAGCTGTCTTTCGTATTTTGTGCTGTTCAGTCACTTCAAGCTCAGAGAAGTGTTCAGCATTGCTAATCACTTTATGATGTAATTTATCTAAACTCTTTTTAATATGTTTTTTTAACCCACCTGTTTTTTTCTTTGAATCTTCTTCTGAATACGCAAATGCTAATAAATCGAGTAATAGCTTAATCGTGTCCGCAGAGGTAAAGATTGTTGAGAGTTCTTTTGAGGGCTGAACTGAAACGGGTAGTAAAAGCTCAGGTGAACCATGTTGTTGAATGACAGGTAACACCTCGGTACGAATAGCATCTTCATCACGAGTGTCTCCAAGCTTACGGAAAAGCTCCGCAATTTGTTCTTCCCAAATAGGATTTAGCTCGCTTGACCAACCAGAGAAGTGTTTTAGTGCACTGCGTAAACGACGTAAACTTACACGTGCCTGATGAATATGCTCAGGTTCGGCAACACCATCGGCAATTACAGCCATATTTGGTAAGAATTGTCCTAAACAGTTTTCGATAATCTTTTTTAGAGCCTGTTCAGCAGTAATATCTTTATTTAATGTCAGAGCTTTAGCATGTACAGCGGGCGAGGCTGCTTGCCCCAGTGCTAATAAATTACCACGCTCGGCTTTACTTCTTACATCAAGCCAAAGGGCGTAACGATTAATCCATTGCTGTGCAAATTGAATTAGCGTTTTTACTGCGCCTTGTTTGAGTTCAAATTCGACTTCACAAATTATACTTTGTGTATCTGCTGTTTTTACGACGCCGTCATCTAAACAAACTTCAATAACTGTATTATCTGCTTCAAACACATGGTAGGTACGCTGTACATCGGTCTCAAACTGCAAACTTAATTTTTCAGCTTGCGTTCCTAAAACTGTGTTAATTAAATCAGTTACGACTTTATTATCTTTATATAAATCAAGGTTTAAGTCAGGTTCTTGGTCACACACACCTAAATGAATTTCTTCTTCAACACGGTGCAGGTGGCTTTGACCTGCGGCTTTAAATGTTTGTACCCATTGATCATCTTCTTTACGCAAACGTAGAGCCATGCCGTTTTTTGCGAGTAATCGATCAGGGGTATCGTAATACTTTGCCTGTAAGTGAATATATTTCGCTTTATGTTTTTTTAAGTATTGCTGGACAGTTTTTTTCTTCGATTCAGGTAACTGAAACTTTAGTTCGACTTCGACCATAATATATCTCCCTGAATCAGGTATTTAAACTATCTTGAATAAGTATAATAGCTTAGCGCTAAAAGTAATGCTTTTGATAGAGAAAGTTACAATCAAACATATGACGCTAGGTTTTTATTTAGGTGTACAATCAGGTGACGTTTTGATCAAATAAAAATCAGGAAGATGATTGTGAATGCACCAGTAAACTTTAGCCATGAAGCTCAGCCAGAGTTTGAATTGCCGATTAAAAACTATCAGGAATTTTATCGTTTTTATTTAACTGAACACCGTAACATCATGAGCAGACGCTTACATGTGGTGGGTAGCAGTATTGGCATATACTTTTTTTCAAAAGCAATTCGTAAGAAACAGGCCAAATATGTGCTCTATGGTTTGGTGGCGGGTTACGCAAATGCTTGGGTTGGACATTTTGTGTTTGAAAAAAATAAGCCTGCCAGTTTTAAACAACCTTTCTATAGCTTTATTTCTGATTGGCGAATGCTATCTGATGTTGCACGTGGCCGTTTGAGTTTGGTTGATCGCAAGCATGACAAAATACCAAGTTAATTTTACTTTCTATTCTAAATATACCGATTGGTACTGGTAAGCCTATATCAATCGGTACTTATGATGTCCTATAAATCCGTTATACTAGCGAAGTTTTTTAAAGCGAGAGTAGAGTATGCGCGGTTTATATCTCATTACCAATGATGACCCAATCCAATTATTATTAGAAAAATTAGACGCCGCACTCGCAACTCATCAGGTCGCAATTTTACAGTACCGCCGTAAGAAAGTAGAAAAAGCAGACCAACCCGCAGAAGTTGAACAGATCAAACTTTTATGTGAAAAATATCAAGTTCCTTTTGTGATTAATGATGACCTAAAACTGGCCGCTCAGTTTGGATTAGGTGTGCATTTAGGGCAAAGTGACGGTGAAATTACTGATGCAAAATCGCAATTACCAGAAGGCGTCATTATTGGTCGTACTTGTCTAAACTCATTAGAACTCGCCCAAAAAGCAATTGCAGATGGCGCGACTTATATTGCATTTGGTGCAGTCTACGCGACCTCTACAAAACCTGAAGCAGGTAATGTGGGTATTGAAGTGATTAAGCAAGCAGCAGTCCAATATGATTTACCAATTTGCGCGATTGGTGGTTTAATTGTTGAAAACTCAAAACCTGTGATTGAGGCTGGGGCTGACCTCTGTGCAGTCATTAGTGATATATTAGGCCGATCAACTGCTGAAATTCCTGCCCGTGTACAGGCCTGGGCACAATTATTTTCTTAAGCTTTCAAAATTATTTTTTAGATATTTAAGACGAGCATTTCCATGAGTTTATCTCCAAAGCAAGAACAGTTATTTAAACAAGCCAGCAAACACATTCCAGGTGGTGTGAACTCTCCGGTACGTGCCTTTAATGGCGTTGGAGGAACACCTGTTTTCATCGAGAAAGCAAAAGGTGCTTATTTATGGGACGTAGATGGTAAGCGTTATGTTGACTATGTTGGTTCTTGGGGACCAATGATTTTGGGTCATGCTCATCCAGAAATTATTAAAGCAGTACAAACAGCCGCAGAAGATGGTTTAAGTTTTGGTGCGCCAACTGTACATGAAACAACTTTGGCAGATATTATTTGTGAAATCATGCCATCAATTGAATTGGTACGTATGACAAACTCTGGTACAGAAGCAACCATGACTGCTATTCGTTTAGCGCGTGGTTACACTGGCCGTGACAAAATTGTGAAGTTTGAAGGTTGCTACCACGGTCACTCTGACTCACTTCTAGTAAAAGCAGGTTCGGGCTTACTTACTTTAGGTGAAGGTGAACCGACTTCAAAGGGTGTTCCTGTTGATTTTGCTAAACACACTTTAACATTACCTTACAACGATATTGCTGCATTAAAAGAGTGTTTTGCCAAATTTGGTCATGAAATTGCTGGCGTTATTATTGAGCCTGTCGCGGGTAACATGAACATGGTGAAACCAATCGACGGTTTCTTACAAGCTATTCGTGATGTGTGTGATGAATATAAATCTGTATTCATTATTGATGAAGTGATGACAGGTTTCCGTGTTGCTTTAGGTGGTGCTCAATCGGTTTATAACGTTAAACCTGATTTAACAACTTTAGGCAAAATTATTGGTGCTGGTTTACCTGTAGGTGCGTTTGGCGGTAAGCGTGAAATCATGGAGTGTATCGCACCTTTAGGCGGTGTATACCAAGCAGGTACATTGTCTGGAAACCCACTTGCTATGCGTGCTGGTATCGAGATGTTTAAACATTTACGCCAACCAGACTTTTACAGCAATTTATCTGCTCAACTTGAAAAGTTACTTGCAGGCTTACAAGCCGCAGCTAATGAAGCAGGTATTCCATTTAAAACTCAGCAAGCTGGTGCAATGTTTGGTCTTTACTTTACCGACCAAGAAGACATTACAAGCTTTGACTCAATGTTGGCGTGTGATATTGAAGCTTTCAAAAAGTTCTTCCATGGCATGTTAAAGCGTGGGGTAAACTTAGCACCTTCAGCATTTGAAGCAGGCTTTATTTCATCTGCTCACTCTGATGAAGATATCGAATATACGATTCAGGCTGCCAAAGAAACTTTCGCTGAAATGAAGTAAGCAAAAAAGCCCGTGTTAAACGGGCTTTTTAATTTGAGCTATTTTTTACTTGTTGAGAACAATGTTTTATCCCTTACCTCGAAAAATCCAATTAGCAGCAAATACTTCAAATTGGCCTATTGAATCTACACAAAGTATTTTGCTCATGGTTGGGCTAAATGAACTTGAGAAATCACCTGACTGGGCGAACCAGCCATTAGCCGATCATTTAGAATTACTAAGTAAAAGAGCACAGGCACTCGAAATTCCAGTTATTTTTATTGATGCATCTCAGCTTCAACAAACCATGTTGCAGTTAGGGCAGCGACTGTCGTCAAATGCTAAAGCCCAAGTTGTGATGGCTGGTGATTTGTCACCTCTGTTTAAACAAGTCATGCAGCTTGTTTTATCTATTACCGATTATGTAGCTATTGTAAATGATGCGATGTTGGCGGCTAATCTAGAGCAGCACATTCAATGGGTTGAAAAGATTAGTTTTGACCATATAAAACACTTAAATACACAGACCTTAATGCGCCTATGGTCTTTAAGTGCGCCGTCTGAATATATTTTGTCGGATAAAGGAATCTTATTGGCAATTGCTGAACAGGTGGGGCGACACCCCATGGAGATTCACCCGGAAATAGATTTACGAAACTACGGATTAGATCAGTCTGCTGTGGATTATCTGGTCGAACTTTGGCGTGCAAATGGTGCGAGCTTGAGCGCTGAAGAATTAATGCAAGCACCGATATTGCAGCATATTATGCAGTTATTGAAGCCTTGACTAACTATAGACTCTAAGTGATCCATAATATTTGCAAATTATGCTGTTAATTTACCCGAACGGCATTGTAATTCGGACGTAAGCTTTTTATTATTGCCCGCTTGTTTTTCATCTTGCCTTGGGAATACAACTTTGAGTGATTTTCTAAGTGAACATCTGATCTATCGTGATGATGATTTTATGGTGATTCATAAACCTTCGGACATCTTGAGTGTTCCTGGTAAAGGTGATTTACATGATAGTGTTTTGACAAGGTTGGTTGCAATTGAACCTAAAACTTTGCTCATTCATCGTCTAGACCGAGATACTTCAGGTATTTTAGTATTTGGTTTATCAAAGCGCGGTCAAAGTGGGATTGCGCGTCAATTTCAAGATCGTCAGACTTCAAAAATATATGAAGCGCTTGTCGCAGGTCATTTAGAGGGTGAGGGGACTGTAGATATTCCTGTCATCTATGATCCAAGCCGACCACCTTTACATATTGTCGACGCTTCTCACAACAAACCTGCTTTAACACATTGGCAGGCAATAGAACATTTTCAGATTCAGGGACAGCCTGTAACTCGTGTGAAATTAACACCAATTACAGGCCGATCCCATCAACTCCGTGTACACATGCAATATCTTGGGCATCCAATTGTAGGTGACACGCTGTATGCAACACCGGAGCAGCAACTTGTTCCGCGTTTGTGTTTGCATGCCAAACAGTTAAGTTTTAATCATCCTGTAACAGCAGAAATATTAACTTTTGACTGTCCTGTACCGTTTTAATGTAAAAAATTTAATGCGTGATTTTTTGTAGCAAAGTCATTTAATTGGTTTTTGCTTCAAAATTTTGCTTTAAAGACTACATAAAAAGATGCAAAAATAAGCTAATTTGCATCGTACAATATGTAGTGCGAACTTGAGAGAAAGGTGGAAAAATTGCAGCAGTATGCTATTGGTCAACGTTGGCTATCAGACACAGAAACTGAACTCGGTTTAGGTGTGCTTATTGATGTAGATGAAAGATCTGTCAGCATTTTATTCCCCAAAAGTGATGAGACACGTGTCTATGCACGTAACAATGCTCCACTATCTCGTATCATCTTTAACACCAATGATGAAGTTCAAGATCAAGAAGGCAAGAAATGGATTGTTGAGTCTGTTGAAGACCGACATGGTGTTTTGCGTTACAACGTTGTTCGTACCTTAGAAAATGGCGAACAAGATCGTAAAGCGCTGAATGAAACACGTATCGGTGCGCAAATTCAGTTATCGAAGCCTTTAGATCGTTTGCTTGCAAGTCAGGTTGACTATAAAGAGTGGTATGACCTGCGTATTGAAGCGATGCTTATGCAAGCACAAATGCAGAATAGCCCTCTACGTGGTATGGTTGGGGCGCGCGTTGGTTTGATCCCTCATCAGCTTTATATCGCACATGAAGTTGGTAAACGTTTTGCACCTCGTGTTTTACTTGCCGATGAAGTGGGCTTGGGTAAAACAATTGAAGCTGGCTTAATTATCCACCAACAGCTTAAAACCGGTCGCTCTGAACGAATTCTTATTTTAGTCCCTGATTCTTTACAGTATCAGTGGATGATTGAAATGCGCCGTCGTTTTAACTTGCAGTTCTCTCTGTTTGACTTAACACGTACCGCATCTATTAAAGAACATGATCCAGAACTTAACCCGTTCTTGACTGAGCAATGCATTATTGCCAGCGTTGACTTAATGGTTGACCATGATGATTTACGTGAGCAAGCAATAGAAGCTGGCTTTGATTTGCTCGTGGTCGATGAAGCACATCATTTGATGTGGAGCGAAGAAGAAGGCGGTAATGATCGCTACGATTTAATTGAAGAGCTCGCTGAAAATACCGCTGGGGTGTTATTGCTTACCGCAACACCTGAACAGCTTGGTGTGGAAAGTCATTTCGCACGTTTACGTTTACTTGATCCGCAGCGTTTTAGCAGTTTAGAGCGCTTCTTAGATGAAGAAACTCAATACCAGCAGACTGCAAAAATTGCTGAAGTACTCATGTCTGATCAGCCTTTAGATCCAGAGCATTTATCTGCTTTAGAAGGCTTATTAGGTCATAGTATTGAAGACCAGCCGGACCAACGCTTTAGAGCAATTCACGAATTATTAGACCGTCACGGTACAGGTCGTATTTTATTCCGTAATACGCGTGAAGCAATTCAAGGCTTCCCAGGGCGTGATTGTCAGCCAGCACCATTACCAGCACCAGAAGATTGGTCAAAAGATGGGAAACTGCGTGAGCAAATGTGGCCAGAAGAAGCACAACTTGATGGTTCATGGATGCAAAATGACCCACGTGTGCTATGGGTAATGGAAATTCTGCGCAAAGATCTCAAGCATAAAAAAGTGCTTTTAATTGCGCGTAGTGGACCAGTTGTTGAAGCTCTAGAAAATGTATTGCGTTTGCATGCAGGCATTCGTACTGCAATGTTCCATGAAGGCATGAGCTTACTTGAACGTGACCAAGCGGCTGCCTATTTTGCTGAAGAAAGCTATGGTGCACAAATTCTACTGTGTTCAGAAATTGGTTCGGAAGGCCGTAATTTCCAATTTGCCAGTGATCTAATTTTATTTGATCTGCCAGCTAATCCAGATGTTTTAGAGCAACGTATCGGACGTCTAGACCGTATTGGTCAAGAAAACCGTATTCAGATTCATGTGCCATATCTTGTAGGAACAGCTCAAGAGCGTATGTTCCGTTGGTACAATGAAGCACTTAATATTTTCAGTAATATTTCTCCAACAGCGCAAACGCTGCAAGAGAATTTTATTGTTGAATTAAAAGACTGTTTGCTTGCAGACCAAGGTCAAACATTTGAAGATTTGCTTGAAGAAGTGAATGTTCAACGTCAAGCTTTAGAAGCTGAACTTCAAGCGGGCCGAGATCGTTTACTTGAATATAACTCATGTCGTCCTATCGTGGCGCAAGAGATTGTTCAGGCTTTAGAAGATTATGATGACAATACAACGCTACCAATGTTTGTGAAGCGTTTCATGTCTTCAACTAATATCGACTTTGATGAGCAAAGTAACGGTACTGTAATTATTCGTCCAACAGACCAAATGCAAGTGCAAGGTTTGGCGCTAGACGAAGAAGGCATGACCGCTACTTTCTATCGCGATCAGGCTCAGCTTCGTGAAGATGCTCAATATTTAACTTTAGAGCATCCATTCATTGAAAGTGTGATGGAAATGATTCGTACGCAATCATTTGGTAGTACCAATGTTGCTGTACTCAAATCTAATGCGTTAAAGCAGGGTTCGGTATTAATTGAAGTGTGGTTTAAAGTCGATGTAGTTGCGCCTAAGGCGTTGAACTTACCATCGAGCTTGCCTAAGCAGCTTATTCGTGTGCTATTAAGCGAAACTGGTCAAGATTTATCTGAAAAAATTGATCCAGCAATTTTGAAACCATATTTACATCACTTAGATGGCAATAGCTGTCGTCAGGTGGTTAAAGCTCGCCGTGATATCATTGAGCAACGTTATAAACAAGCGTTGGATATCGCGAAAGTTGATTTGCCACAGCTTCAGCAGCAAGCAAAAGAACACTATGGTAATAAATGGCAATATGAAATTGACCGTTTAACTTATCTAAAACAGTTTAATCCAAGTATTCGTCAAGATGAAATTGAACGTTTACAAAAGCTGCAAAAAGAAGGCTTGAGCTTGCTTGATGGTTTAACTGTTACACCAGAAGCAATTCAAGTATTAGTTGTGGTTAAGCCATAATTAACTCAAACTAAAAAAAGCGCCTAGAGGGCGCTTTTTTTATACATCGATTTTGAATTAGATGAGACCAGCATCTTTTAGTTCTAATTTTAAATATGCATAGAAAATTGGAGCTGCGATTAAACCACCTAAGCCAAAAATTGACTCAAATACCAGCATTGCTAATAAAATCTCCCATGCATTTGCATTGATTTTATGCCCAATAATTTTAGCATTAATAAAATATTCAAGTTTATGAACAAGAACGAGATAAAGTAATGCTGCACCTGCGAGTCCGAGTGAAACAGTAAGAGCAGCAATGAACGTCAATGTATTGGAAATAAGATTACCTAAAATTGGAATCAATCCAAACATGAAGGTCAAAATAGTAAGCGTTTTGGCAAAAGGAAGGTGCACTCCCCAAAGCGGTAATAAAACAAATGCAAATAAAATAAAGAGCAGCGTATTAATTGCTGAAATTTTTATCTGTGCAAAAACAACATTTTTAAATGAAATTGATAGTTTCTGAATACGTTGGATCAGAAGAGATTTAAAAACAGGTTGGGGGGTACGGCGGTGAAAACCATGTATAGCCACCAAAATACCGATAATGAGACCCATAACCATCGTCACGAAGTTATGCAAAATATCGGAGCTGGTATTTTTTAATATGGTCACGTTATCTTTCATAAACGCGAAAATTTCATCTTTTAATTCTGTCACGCTATCGGGAATATAACCCGGAAGATATTTGCTAATTTCAGCTTGTAAATGCAACAGGGTTTGATCGACTTTGCTGTTGATATTATGGATGCCTACACCTTTTAAATCGTGAACCACAAAGCTAATTAAACTTGTAAAGAAAAAGGCGATCAGTGAAATCGTAATAATACTTAATAAAATACTAATAAAAATGCGGGCTCTTTGACCATCAATATAACGTTCAACAACCGAGCTTAAGCTAATAATAATTTCATAAATAAGAAAGCCTGCAAAAAAACTTGCTAATAGATGTAATGGGATAACCGAAAGCAAAAAGATGCCCATAAGAATGTAGCTTGCAATCAGACTTTGACGATTATTCAAATTTTGCATGTTGATCCCTGAGATCGTTGGGAATATAGAGGAAAGAGCAAATGGAATAATTATTTATACTCTCGCAAGCTATTCGCTTCAATCGGTGAATTATATTTTTATTGGAAAATAGAGGAGTTAGATGTAAAAATGGCCTGTTTATTAACAAGCCATTCATTAGACAATTTTAACGAATTTCTGCTTCATCCAAATGCCGAGCACCTTCTAAAATCATTCGAATCATAATCATCGTTTGCTCAGCAACTTCTGCACGTTGATGAATTGGAAGATCAATCACTTTAGCGCCCATGTGAAACACAAGTTGCGTAATTGCTTTTGCAACAAGATCAGGGTGGTATAAGTGGTTATTATTTAAGTGCTCTAGACGAATTAAATCTTCTTGTAGTTCTTGCTGGAAGAAGTTTAATTGACGATCAACCGCTGCTTTATAAGAAGTAGAACCTGTAAAACCTTCGCGTAGTAATAAGCTTAAATTACCTTCATCGGCATCGAGCTGCTGAAGAAAAATATCGACAGAACTGCGAATAATACTTTCTTGTAAGGAAGCACGTAGGCGAGCCTGCCGGATAATTTTACGTAAGACGATACCTGCACGGTCAATTAAAGAAATTGCTAACTCATCAATATCTTTAAAGTGTCGATAGAAACTATTTGGCGCAATGCCAGCTTCTCGTGCTACTTCACGTAAACTTAATGAAGCAATACTCTTTTGTGGGCCAATCAGATTTAGAGCAGCCTGAAAAAGTTCTTCTTTAGTAATTGTCGCTTTTCTTCCCACAGAACGCGTAGCTGTTTTAATTTCAATGACATCTTGTTGTTGAGGTGTGTCATTCAGGTTCTGAGAAAGTGAAGATTGGGTCATGCTGTTCAATATATTTGTAAACTCTCAGGATTATAGCCTTAGAAGCTGAACTTGTGAAATTGTAATTAAAAGTACGGGTGTATATACAAATATATATACATGTGTATAATAATTAAAAAAGAGCGACAGAGCGTCCATCTATGCAAGTAATCGAAAAGAGAAATTCTCTATTCAATTCATTGACACAAGCCATCTTTGATAAAGAAATGGCTAACTTCTGGCTACAAAAAGTTAATCCTTTATGGTCAGTAAAACATGGGCTTGTTCAAATTGTAAAAAAAGAATTTGTCGCTCATGACATGGTGAGTCTTACATTAAAATGTAACCGTTTAGTGAAAGTAGGTGTTGCTGGTCAGCATCATCCTGTCATTGTTGAAATTGCTGGTCGTCGTTATGAACGTACTTATAGTTTGACGCAAATTGATGAACAACATTTACGTTTAACGATTAAAAAAGTGGCTGATGGTATTGTCAGCAACTGGTTTATGACTGAAAGCCAAATTGGTGATGTTTTTGAGCTTGGTCAGCCTTATGGTGACATGCAACAAAACATCAAAACACCGAAATTAATTATGCTAGCTGCAGGTAGTGGTATTACCCCAATGTTGAGCTTAATCACTGCAATTAAACAAAGCCAGCAGTTAGATAAAGTTCAAGTACAGCTTTTATATTGGGTAAAGCAACGCTCAGATGCAGCTTTTGTTGAATACTTTGAAAAAGTTGCAGAGCAATTCCCAAATTTTAGTTATCAGGTTTTCTATACACAAGAAACACCAAATGATGAACGTTTAAATGCAGAGCATTTAGCATTAGTCGACGATTTGGAAAACAGCACCATATATGCATGTGGACCTTCTGGTTTCGTTTCAACAGTGGAACAGCTTTTTGAAAAAGCACCGACTGTATTAACAGAAGCTTTTAGCTTAACGCGTGATAGTACGGCTGAAGTTGGTTATGTAAATGTCACATTAACCCAGTCTAATAAGGTTATTGCAATTCCAAAAGGCGAATCAATTTTGGTGAGTCTTGAACATGAAGGCCTTAAGCCAACACATGGCTGCCGTATGGGAATTTGTAATAAGTGCGTTTGTAATAAAGCTCAAGGTTCTACACGTAACTTACTCAACGGTAGTGAAAATACCGAACCAAGCCAATTACTCAAAATTTGTGTGAACTCAGCACAATCTGATCTAGTTATTGATCTTTAAGAGAGAACTTTTATGAATATGCCAGTGAAAGTCGAATATTTTAAAAATCCTAAAAATCGCGATTTGACTCCAGCAGAACTTGACGCATTTGCAAAAGAGCTTGATCAGATCAAACAAGAAGTATTGGATGATTTGGGTGAAAAAGACGCTAAATATATCCGCCGTGTCTATGCAGCAGTTCGCTACAGTAGTTTTTTAGGCCGAGCTTGTTTATTTGCAGGTTGGTTCCCACCAGCATGGATTTTAGGAACAGGTCTACTAGGCTTTTCTAAAATTATGGAAAACATGGAACTTGGGCATAACGTGATGCATGGCCAATACGACTGGATGAACGATCCTAAATTTAATGGTCAAACCTACGAATGGGATACGGTCGGTACTTCTGATAACTGGCGCCAAACGCATAACTATAAACATCACACATATACCAACATTAAAGGTATCGATGATGATATTGGTTATGGTTTACTTCGCTTATTCCCAGAGCAACGTTGGAAGCCTGGTTTCTTGCTTCAACCCGTTTATAGCATTCCATTTTGCTTATTGTTCCAATGGGGCGTAGCGATTCAAAACCTTGAAATTGGTCGAGTTCTTTACAAGCGTAAGAGCATGGCTAAATTCTTGGAAGAATTAAAACCAGTAAATAAAAAGATTGGTACTCAGCTTTTCAAAGATTACGTTTTTTTCCCATTAATTGCAGGGCCAGCGGCATTACCTGTATTGACAGGAAACTTGGTTGCGAATGGTCTTCGTAATATCTGGACGTTTACGATTATTTTCTGTGGTCACTTTACTAAAGATGCAGAAGTATTTCCAAAGTCTGTTTTACAGGAAGAAAGCCGTGGTCACTGGTATATGCGCCAGATTCGTGGTTCTTCAAACTTAAAAGGTTCAGAAGCATTACACATCTTAAGCGGACATTTGAGTCATCAGATCGAGCATCATTTATATCCTGATGTTCCTGCGCGCCGTTATCGCCAAATGGCTCCAAAAGTTGAAGCTGTATGTAAAAAGTATGGTCTAAATTACAATAATGCAAGTTTGGCTAAACAGTTTGGACAGGTTGTGGGTCGTATCTTTAAATATGCTTTACCCTTTAAAAAATAATCAAGAAAAGCCCTGATCAGTTCAGGGCTTTTTTATTACTTCTTTTTAGAAATCCACATGGTAATTGTCGCTTGAAAGACTTTTTCTTTCTGGGAATCATAGACTTCTACATTTACTAAATATTCGCCAGCTTTATCCCAGTCATAATTTTTTTCTACAGGCGTTGCAACTGCAATTAAGTCTGTTTCTGCCTTTTTTAAATATTCGACAGTCATACCTTTGGGAATCCAGCGATGGGTAGAAGGTACAGTGACTTCGGTCATTGTTCCACCTGCAAGCTCGGCCATATTACACATCGCAATCGCATGAATTGTTCCAATATGATTGAGAACAGAACGCTTTTTCTTAATGGCTATTTCACAATGATTCGGTTTTAACTCAATAAATAGCGGCGAAATACTGCCGAAATAAGGTGCTTTTAAACATAGCATGCGTGAGAAAGTCCATTTTCCTTTCGGAAAAGTAGACACTCTGTTCCAAAGTTCTAAAGTGGTTGCCATGATTTAAAGCTCCATATTAATAAAAACAGAATTATATTCTTTAACAGAATATAATTCTGTTTACAAAAGTGAGTCAAGTCATTCAGAATATCTCCGATAACTGGTTAGGGAACAAACAATGCAATCTGCGCAAGAGTTATTAGAACTGTTATATCCAGGCAGAAGGGCTGCTTTAAAAAGACAGATTTTATTAGATGCCTTGTCTTGTTTCTTAGAAAATGGAATTGAAACCACTAGCATTGAAATGATTCGTTCGAAATCTGACAGCAGTGTAGGGGCTATTTATCACCACTTTAAAAATAAAGAAGGGATTGTTGCGACTTTATTCTTTGCAGCTTTAGATGACCAAGCGGCATTAAGAGATGAATATTTGGAGGGTACAAAATCTCTTCAAGAGGTTTTATATGCTTTTATTCATAGCTATGTTGATTGGGTTAGTGGACAACCTGAGTTCGCTAAATTTTTAATATCTGCTCGTTTTAGTGTGATGCAAGGGGAAGATCAGGAACGTCTTGTTCAGAAAAATAAATTAAGAAATCAAAAGATCTTTAGCGAAATTTCAAAATATGCTGAGGCTGAGTTTTTAAAATTTATACCGCATGAGTTATTACTTTCATTAGTCATTGGATCTACTGAGAACTATTGCCGTGCGTGGTTATCACAACGTGTTCCTTCAAATCCTAAAGTTTATAAAGATATTTTGGCGAAAGCTGCTTGGGATTCTTTGCAAAATTTGAGTTAAATATTTTGATTCATACATAAAAAAGCCGCATATTTCATGCGGCTTTTTAGAGAAAGAAATTATTTAAATTGAATTGAACCGTTTGCATTCACAGTAATTTTAGACTCACCAGCTGCCATGTCTTGAGCTGGTGCAGCTTCAGCCATAGCAAACTTAGCCATACTCGCTCTCATTACAGGCTGAGGGAAATAGTTGTTGGTATTTAAGTTTAAGTTAACGAGCGTGTATTGGCTTTTATTCCATGCTTGAGTCAACATTTGAGCACGTTGTTGAAAGTTTTTAGATGCTTCAACCATCAAATCATTTTCAACTTTTTTACGTTGCTCATCTGAAACCGTAAAATTAATCGATTGAGTTTGGAAGCTTTGTTGCAATTCATTGACTAACTGGCTTGCTGCTTTAAAGTCTTTACTTTCAAGACGAATTTCAGCACGGCCACGCCATTCTTTTAGCTTATTACTATCGTTATCGTAAATTGGATAAGTGCTTTGAGCACCAGTTTCCACTTTTACTTGCGGATATTTACGAGAAACGGCAAGTGCCTGATTCATTAATTGATTAATCTGATTTGAAAGTTCGGCTGGTTGCTTGTTACTTTTTTCAATATATAAAGTTGCGTGCATTTCATCATTAGAAACTTGACGAGAAGCTTCAGCTTGTACATTCACTATATTATAGTTCAAAGCATTATCATCCTGAGCAAAAACGAAAGGGCTGAGGAGAGAACCTAAAAGAAGGGTTGAGACAGCTAAAGTACGCATAATTTTTTCCTTTAAAAATTAATATAAATTTAATTTTTTTCATTAAGAAATGTTAAACATAAGTTATGCATAACTTTTGCAGATTTTGTGGCGTATTTGTAATATTTAGATCAGTTTTTTAAATTTTGGTAAATATAAAGTATTTTAAAAATAAATACTTAAAAACAAAGTGTGTCAATGTAACTTAAAAAATCAAAGTAATATAAAAAAAGAATATTTTCTTTAGGTTGTCACATAGTATGATGATAATTCATCTTAACTATTGGGATGATACATTTTTTCAATAAGATTAGATGAGTAAAGTACATAAAAGACGTTTTTTTTCTTGTAAAATTAGGTATCATCGCGCTCCTAGTTACAAGATATAAAATAAGTGTCTTTACTAGTTCTATAAAGCACCGAGTCAAAGGACCAAAAGTCACCAGACTTATTTCTTTCTACCCCTATCAGAGATGGTAATCCGATATGAGCGTTACTTCCGTTAACCCTGCCACTAATGCTACTAACGAATATTATTTGACTCGCCAAAGTCAAATGGAATCAAATGTTCGTAGCTATCCACGTAAATTACCGTTAGCGATAGCGAAAGCACAAGGATGCTGGGTTACTGATGTTGAAGGTACAGAGTACCTTGATTGTTTAGCTGGGGCAGGTACATTGGCTTTAGGTCATAATCATCCTGCGGTGATTCAAAGTATTCAAGATACATTGGCAAGTGGTTTGCCATTGCATACTTTAGACTTAACCACACCTTTAAAAGATGCATTCACTGAAGCATTGTTAGCATATTTACCTGGTGGTAAAGAAGAATACTGCTTGCAGTTCTGTGGTCCTGCTGGTGCAGACGCAACTGAAGCAGCAATTAAACTTGCTAAGACTTACACTGGCCGTAGTTCAGTGATCAGTTTCTCTGGCGGTTATCATGGTATGACCCATGGTGCACTTGCTATGACTGGTAACTTAAGTGCAAAAAATGCGGTTAACGGTTTAATGCCAGGCGTACAATTCATGCCATATCCGCATGAATACCGCTGCCCACTTGGTTTAGGTGGTGAAGCTGGTGTTGACGCTTTAACTTACTTCTTCGAAAACTTTATCGAAGATGTTGAAAGCGGTGTAACAAAACCGGCTGCTGTTATTCTTGAAGCAATTCAAGGTGAAGGCGGCGTAGTTACAGCTCCAGTAAAATGGTTGCAAAAAATCCGTGAAGTGACTGAAAAGCACAACATCGTTTTAATTTTAGACGAAGTTCAAGCTGGCTTTGCACGTTCAGGCAAAATGTTTGCATTTGAACATGCAGGTATTGAACCTGATGTTGTTGTAATGTCTAAAGCAGTAGGTGGTGGTTTACCACTTGCAGTATTAGGTATTAAACGTAAATTTGATGCTTGGCAGCCTGCTGGTCACACTGGTACTTTCCGTGGTAACCAACTTGCTATGGGTACAGGCCTTGTCGTATTAAAAACGATTACTGAACAAAATCTTGCACAAAATGCGCAAGAACGTGGTGATTATCTACAAGCTGAATTTAAAAAATTAGCTCAAGAATTCCCATGTATCGGTAACGTACGTGGTCGCGGTTTAATGATCGGTGTTGAGATTGTTGACGAGCGTAAACAAACTGACCGTATTGGTTCGCTTCCTGCGGATTCACAATTAGCTGCTGCAATTCAAACTGCTTGTTTCAACAATAAACTATTGCTTGAAAAAGGCGGCCGTAACGGTACAGTAATTCGTTTACTTTGCCCGCTTATCATCACTCAAGAAGAGTGTGTTGAAGTAGTTGCTCGCTTTAAGAAAGCAATTGCAGAAGCATTGGTTGCAGTACGAGGCGCATAAGTATGGTGGATTTTGCAGAACATCGTAAAGCGTTACTCTGCAATGATGCACAATCCATTGCTGACTATGAGTCAGCAATGGGCGAAGCGGTAAAAGCCGTTTCAGCATGGTTGCAAAATGAAAAGATGTACACAGGCGGTAGCATTAAAGAATTGCGTTCAGCAATTTCTTTCCAACCTTCAAAAGAAGGTATGGGTGTACAAGAATCACTTCAACGTATGATTGAGCTTTTCTTAAATAAAAGCTTAAAAGTACATCATCCACATTCATTGGCGCATTTACACTGCCCAACCATGGTGATGAGCCAGATTGCGGAAGTGTTAATCAATGCAACTAACCAGTCTATGGACTCATGGGATCAAAGCCCAGCCGGTTCATTAATGGAAGTTCAGCTCATTGATTGGTTGCGTCAAAAAGTTGGTTATGGTTCTGGTCAGGCAGGTGTTTTCACTTCTGGCGGTACTCAATCTAACTTAATGGGTGTGTTACTTGCTCGTGACTGGTGCATTTCGAAAAACTGGAAAGACGAAAACGGTAAGCCGTGGTCTGTACAGCGTGATGGTATTCCAGCTGAAGCAATGAAAAACGTCAAAGTTATTTGTTCTGAAAATGCGCATTTCTCTGTGCAAAAGAACATGGCAATGATGGGCATGGGCTTCCAGTCAGTTGTGACTGTTCCTGTGAATGAAAATGCACAAATGGATGTAGATGCTCTCGAAAAAACGATGGCGCATTTGCAATCAGAAGGCAAAGTGGTTGCTTGTGTTGTTGCGACAGCAGGTACAACTGATGCTGGTGCAATTGATCCATTGAAGAAAATTCGTGAAATCACAACGAAATATGGTTCATGGATGCATATCGATGCGGCATGGGGCGGTGCATTAATTCTGTCAAATGACTACCGTGCAATGCTTGATGGTATTGAGTTATCTGACTCGATTACCCTCGACTTCCATAAGCATTATTTCCAAAGTATTAGCTGTGGCGCGTTCTTGTTGAAAGACGAAGCGAACTACCGTTTCATGCACTACGAAGCTGAATACTTGAACTCTGCTTATGACGAAGAACATGGTGTACCAAACCTTGTTTCTAAGTCATTACAAACGACTCGTCGTTTTGATGCATTGAAATTGTGGATGACAATTGAGTCGCTTGGTGAAGACCTTTACGGTTCAATGATTGACCATGGTGTAAAACTTACTCGTGAAGTTGCAGATTACATCAAGGCAACTGACAGTTTAGAGCTTTTAGTTGAACCACAATTTGCTTCGGTATTGTTCCGTGTTGTGCCACAAGGCTACCCAGTTGAGTTTATCGATAGCTTGAACCAAAACGTAGCAGACGAATTGTTTGCACGTGGTGAAGCAAATATCGGTGTAACAAAAGTTGGTAATGTACAGTCATTGAAAATGACAACATTAAGCCCTGTTGTGACATTCGAAAATGTTAAAAACCTTTTAGGTCAAGTATTGGCTGAAGCTGACCGCATTAAAGATGCGATTGCTTCTGGTAACTATGTACCACCAATAGACTAATTGAGTTGATAACAAAAAAAGCCCGGCTTCTTGCTGGGCTTTTTTATTACAGATTCTTTTATTCAAAATGTGTATGAGTAAATAAAAATATGCACAAACCATGCATATTTTTCAAAAACAAAAATAATTATGCATGATCTATCTTATGCAAATTTCTTATTGTATTGGTATGTCCCCAATATTTTTGGTCACATTGATATATCAATATCGTACTTACTTTAAATAATCCCGTTTTAACTGAAAAAAGTAAGTGGCTGTAATTACAATTAAGACAAGGAAGAAGAAATGCAACAAGTTAATGTGCTTAATGAATTTAAACTGATTATTAACGGTCAATCTTGTTCAGGTGAACAGGGTGAACTAGAAGTTATTAACCCTGCTACAGGTCTAACAGCCGCACGCTGTGCAAAAGCATCGGTTGAGCAGGTGAATCAAGCAGTGAGTACAGCTAAACAAGCCTCTAAAGCTTGGCAACAAGTTTCACATGATGAACGTAAATCAATTTTAAACAAAATTGCAGATGGTATTGAAAAGCACGCTGAAATGCTTGCAGAGCTGGTTGTGCTTGAGCAAGGTAAACCACTAGCACTTGCGCAAATGGAAGTGCAGGGTGCAATTGGTTGGACTCGCTATGCCGCTGCTATGGATTTACCTGTTGAAGTAATTGAAGACAGTGAAACCAAGCGTATTGAACGCCATCGTCAGCCATTAGGTGTAGTGGCTTCAATTACTCCGTGGAACTGGCCTCTCATGATTGCTGTTTGGCATATCATGCCTGCTTTACGCGCGGGTAACGTTGTCATTAGCAAACCTTCTGAATACACACCGCTATCAACTTTGCGTCTATGTGAAATCATTCAGCAAGAAGTTCCAGCGGGTGTTATTTCAATTGTGGTAGGTGCTGGTGAGATTGGCCAAGCATTATCTTCTCATCCAGATGTGCAAAAAGTCGTATTTACGGGTTCAACTCGAACAGGTCAGCACATTATGGCTGGTGCAGCTCAACAGTTAAAACATTTAACATTAGAGCTTGGCGGTAATGACGCTGGTATTGTATTGCCAGATGCAAATATCGATGAAATTGCAGCTAAGATTTTTAATATGGCGTTCTTAAACGCTGGTCAAACGTGCGCGGCGTTAAAACGTTTATATGTACATGAAAGCCAATATGAAGCTCTATCTCAAAAGTTAGCTGATATTGCCAATGCTCAAGTTGTGGGTGGTGGAATGGAGTCTTCTACAATGTTTGGTCCGGTACAAAACCAAATGCAATATAACAAAGTGAAAGAACTCATTGCCGATGCTATTTCTCAAGGTGCAAAAGCGCTTTCTGGTCACCAGCAGTTACCAGAGCAGGGCTACTTTATTGCTCCTACTATTTTGACAGAAGTGTCTGACTCTAGCAGAGTGGTCCAAGAAGAACAATTTGGTCCAGTGTTGCCTGTTTTAAAATATACAGATATCAATGATGCAATTGCACGTGCCAATGACAGCGAGTTTGGTTTAGGTGGTTCAATCTGGTCTTCTGATATTAAAGCTGCTCAAACTTATGCTACACAGCTTCAATGCGGCACTGTTTGGATTAATACCCATGCAGAAGTGCTGCCTCATGCTCCTTTTGGTGGCTGGAAAATGTCAGGCTTAGGTGCTGAGTTTGGTCTAGAAGGTTTACTTGAAAATACGATTGGGCAAACAGTCCATATCAGTAAAGTCTAAATATTAATTTTAAGGCGGATGATAGATCCGCCTTTTTTATTTTTAAATTATCTTATTAAATATTAATCTGCTTAAGTCGTGTGGTGGTAACCGTGACCTTTAGGTTTGATTAAAAAATGATTCTGTTCTTTAATTTTTTTTAGAACAATGTAAGACTTTATGTGACCAATAAAATTATAAGAAAGCAATCTTTCGGTTACAAATTGAGAAAGCTGTTCTAAGTTTTCAGCAACGACTTTTAAAATAAAATCCGCATCGCCACTAATTGAAAATGCATCTTGAATGTTATCTTCCGCTTCAATGAGCTCTTGAAATGCCTGCTGAGATTTTGCCTCGTGTGTTCTTAAATTAATGTGAATCATCGCTGTGACTTCTAGTCCTAGCGCTTGTTGCTGGATACGGGCCGTGTAACCTAAAATTATGCCTTTTTGCTCAAGTAGCTGTCTTCTTCTAGAACATTGAGAAGCAGATAAACCGATTAAATCTCCAACTTCCTGATTGGTGAGCCGTCCATTCTTTTGTAGTGCCTGAATGATTTGCCAGTCGAACTTATCCATTGCATAAAATCCTTTTATGATACACAAATCATGTATTTTTATTAAAATGCGTTTTCATTATGCACGAAATCTAAAAGGTAGATGAAATATTATTTTTCTATGGAATAAAAATTGGTCTCAAAGGATATAGAGCAATGTTCATAGAAATCGGTGACTTTTTAAATCTTCGTTTAAAACAAATGGGTATCCAACATCTTTTTGGTGTACCTGGTGATTTTAACCTCTCATATCTCGAACAAGTTGAAGCAGATCCAGAACTCGAATTTATCGGAAATTGTAATGAATTAAATGCTGCCTATGCAGCTGATGGTTATGCACGAATTAACGGTTTTTCTGCCCTGGCAACCACTTATGGTGTAGGTGATTTAAGCGCGATTAATGGCATTGCAGGTGCATATGCAGAAAATGTACCTCTTATTCATATCTCAGGTATTCCGCCTTTACATGCAGTTCAAAAGGGCACTTTAATTCACCATACGCTTGTCGATGGTAACTACGACAATATTATGAACTGTATGAAAGAGTTCACAGTTGCTCAAACACGTTTAACTCCTGCAAATGCAGCTTTTGAAATTGATCGTGTATTACGTCAGTGTTTCCTTGAACGTCGCCCTGTGCACATCCAGTTAGCGGGAGATATTACTCACGTTAAAATTGAAGTTACTGACCGCCCACTTGATTTAAGTTATCCATCTGTTGAACCAGACTTATTGCAAAGTGTGGTAAGCAAACTTTGTGACATTTTGAACAATGCAAAAAGTCCAGCACTTCTTATTGATAATGAAGCTTCAGTTTTTGGTGTAACTTCACTTTTAAATGATTTATCTCAAAAATGCTCAATTCCATTTGCGGGTATGAATACTGCAAAAAATATTATGGATGAAGGCTCACCTCGTTATATCGGAACGTATGTGGGTGGGGCAAGCCAACCGCATGTGAAAAATATTATTGAGCAATCTGACTGCCTAATTGGTATTGGTGCACGATTTACAGATGTAGGTTCAGCTGTATTTACTCATCAAATTGAGACTAAGAACTATATTGAAATTAAATCTTATGGTCTGAACATTTTTGGTCAGGATTTTCCGGGTATTGAAATTGGACAGTTACTTGTTGAGTTAAATAAAAAAGTTGCACCACGTAAATCGTCAATGCCTCTTCTTGAAAAACAGCCACAGAAAGTAATTGAAGCTCCAGCCCAGCAAAAGCTAAGCCAAGATGTACTTTGGAACTACATTTCAGGTTTCTTAAAAGAAGATGATGTGATTATTGGTGAAGTAGGAACTTCAAACTCAGCTTTGTCTGGTTTAAAACTTCCTGCAACAGCTAAATATATTGCTCAGCCGCTTTGGGGTTCTATTGGTTATACCTTACCGGCTTTACTTGGTAGCTTGTTGGCTGCTCCTGAACGCCGTCAAATTTTGTTTATTGGTGATGGTTCTTTCCAGCTTACGGTACAAGAGCTTTCTACAATTATCCGTCACGGTTTAAAACCTATTATTTTCTTGCTGAACAATGGCGGCTACACCATTGAGCGCTTAATTATGGGTGAAAACGCAGCCTATAACGACGTGCAAAACTGGAAATACACCGAAATTCCTGCGGTATTTAACGGTAAAAAAGGTCATACCACCTATGTGGTTGAAACTGCCGGACAGCTTAGAAGTGTTTTAGAGAATGTTCATTTAAATGATCAGTTAACTTTTATTGAATTAAAGCTACCAGCAATGGATGCGCCAGTAAGTTTGAAAAAATTTGCTTCTGTCATCGCGCGTTTTGATTACGGCGATCGTGGCTATGAAATTTTAAAGGAGCGTTCCCAGCCTATTAAATGTAAGGATGCAAGCTCGTTTTAAATAGAAGATAGGACAAGTCTTCTTAAAATTAAATGGACTCATATTAAAGCAAACGTATATCTGAAGGCCGGTTTCTGGCCTTCGGATATGGTGCTGAATAAAGGTGTACAGGAAGTGACACCAACATTGGAGATAATGTTATGGATGCAAACAATAAGCACGAGTTAAAACAAGGCTTATCCAATCGGCATATTCAACTCATCGCGCTAGGAGGTGCGATCGGAACAGGGTTATTCTTAGGTCTTTCTCAAACGATTAAACTGGCAGGTCCTTCAATTTTATTAGGATATGCGATTGCTGGAATTATCGCTTTCTTAATTATGCGTCATTTAGGTGAAATGGTTGTTGAGGAACCAGTAAGTGGTTCTTTTAGTTATTTTGCGAACAAGTATTGGGGTAAAATGGCTGGTTTTATGTCTGGCTGGAACTACTGGGTGTTGTATGTGCTGGTAAGCATGGCTGAACTCAGTGCAATTGGAACCTTCATTCAGTTTTGGTGGCCTGAAATTCCGACATGGCTGACTGCTTTATTTTTCTTTATTTTAATTAACGGCATTAACTTAGTGAATGTCCGCTTTTTTGGGGAATCCGAATTCTTATTTTCCTGCATTAAGATTGTTGCAATTTTAAGCATGATTGGTTTTGGTACTTACCTCTTATTTACAGGTTCTGCTGGTCCACAAGCAGGTATTGCAAATTTATGGCAACACGGTGGTTTTTTCCCGCACGGGATTCATGGTTTTGTCATGGCTTTAGCCGTTATTATGTTTGCATTTGGTGGTCTAGAACTTATTGGTATTGCTGCTGCTGAAACGAAAAAACCTGAAACTACTATTCCAAAAGCAGTGAACCAAATTGTTTATCGTATTTTAATTTTTTATATCGGTGCTATTGGGATATTACTGTGTCTTTATCCTTGGAATATGGTGGCAGAAGGCGGTAGCCCATTTGTTATGATTTTCCAGTCATTAAACAGTAATGGTGTTGCGAATGTTCTGAACTTTGTAGTCTTAATTGCTGCTATTTCGGTTTATAACAGCTGTATCTATTGTAATAGCCGTATGCTGCATGGTTTAGCAGAGCAGGGCAATGCTCCGGCAATTTTGAAAAAAGTAAATAGCCGTGGTATTCCAGTTCCAGCAGCGGTTGTTTCTGCATCAATCACAGCAATATGTGTGGTCGTAAATTACCTAATTCCTGGACAAGCCTTTCAGCTCTTTATGATGCTTGTTGTGGCTGCACTTGTCATTAACTGGCTCATGATTTCAGTCACACATTTGAAATTTACCAAAGCAATGAAATTGCAAAAACGCCAAACTAAGTTCCAAAGCATTATGAGTCCATGGAGTAATTACTTAACCATTAGCTTTGTATGCTTTATTCTTATTATTATGGCAATGACGCCAGATATGAGATTGGCCGTTATTTTAGGTCCAATCTGGCTTGCTGTTTTAGCACTGATGTATTTCTTCAAATACCGCAGAAAAATGGTCGCAATGCCAGAAGTGCAATCAAACTAATAAGCTAAATTTACAACGATATTGCGGTTACCTTACACACAGTAGGTAACCCTTTATCTTTTGTCATATTATTTTCATGTTACAAAGAAATTATTATCTACCGCAATTTTTGATCAGAATTTTAGTAATAAAATTATTTTTAGCAGTAAAAGTAAAAATATAGTTAAATTATCGATTTTTAAAATAATTATAATATCTTTTGGTTTTATATTTTATGAATCCTTAAAATCTATATTTTTAATCAGTGTCATAATAGAGACTAATATACAGAGTAAAATATCCACTCAGATTGAATTAAATATTTGATAAAAGATAAAAAATAATAATGTGACAATTAACAATATCGAAATCATTAAAGCGTCATCATACTGTAACTTAATTGTCATATTTTCTATTCACAATGCAGCTATCGAAGAGCGTACAAGCACTCAACAAAAAGTGACGTACAACCTATTGCATTAATGAGAGAGAACAGAATGCGCTTAAATCCA
The DNA here is from genome assembly GCF_034650275.1 of Acinetobacter sp. IRS14. Classification (NCBI taxonomy): domain Bacteria; kingdom Pseudomonadati; phylum Pseudomonadota; class Gammaproteobacteria; order Moraxellales; family Moraxellaceae; genus Acinetobacter; species Acinetobacter sp. IRS14. The sequence goes on along the minus strand of NZ_JAOVFN010000011.1, from coordinate 39,760 downwards.
CGTCAAATCGCAATTGCGTTAGCAGTAACTGGGGCAGCTGTAACAACGACTGCAAATGCAGCTCGTGATACGATTCAAATTGCTGGTTCTTCAACTGTACTACCATTTGCTAGCGTTGTAGCTGAAGAGTTTGGTAATACATTTCCTCAATTTAAAACTCCTGTAGTTGGTTCTGGCGGTTCTTCTGCTGGTTTGAAACAATTCTGTCAAGGTGTTGGCGATAACACAATCGACGTTGCTAATGCTTCTCGTAAAATTAAAAGCACTGAAATTGAAGCTTGTAACAAAGCTGGCGTAAAACAAATTCAAGAAATCAAAATTGGTTACGACGGTATCGTATTTGCGTCTAACTCACACAAAGCAGCTTATAAATTAAAACCTTACCATGTGTTTGCTGCTTTAGCTGCACAATTACCTTCAAATGGTAAATTGGTTCCAAACCCATATACAAACTGGAACCAGATTGATAAATCACTTCCAAATGAACCAATTACTCTTGTAATTCCTGCATCTAACCACGGTACTCGTGAAGTTTTCCAAGAGAAAATGGTTGATGCTGGTTGTGAAGCGTATGAATACTTCAAGAACTTAGATAAAGATGCTCAGAAGAAAGCATGTTCTACTTTCCGTAAAGATGGCCGTGTAATTGAAATTGCTGGTGACTATACAGAAACTCTAGCTCGCTTAAAGACTTCTCCAAGTGCAGTAGGCGTGTTTGGTTTAAGTTTCTATGATATGAACCGTGACAAGTTACGTGTAGCAACTGTAAATAACGTTCTTCCATCTGAGAAAACTGTATTGAACGGTACATATCCTGTGTCTCGTCCATTATTCTTCTACGTGAAAGGCGAACATTTAAAATCAGTTAAAGGCTTACCGCAATATGTAGAATATTTCGTAAGCAAAAAAGCAACAGGTAAAGGCTCTAAAGCTGAACGTGATGGCTTAATCGCAATGTCTGATGCTGAACGTGCAAAAGTATTGGCTGACTTTAAAGCAGGTAAAACTGTTAAATAAGTTAGTTTGAATAGGGGCTGGTGATCTTGAGAGTTCATCAGCCTTTTTGTCTAACTTGTTTTTCCAAATTATGACAATTGAGAAAACAGTGGAGAGTACATGAATCTGCTACTTATCGGTGTGTTGTTAGCCCTTGTGGCAATCGCATATCAACTTGGGCTGAGAAAGAGCCGTAGCCTAGCAGGTAAGGGAAGCAACTCGGCGACATTACATTCTCGTCCTGGTTATTATGGTGCACTGGTTGGTCTTTGGTGCGGTATCCCTGCTTTTTTAATTTTGATCATTTGGAGCTTGGTTGAACCAAGTATTTTAAATCACATTATCTTTAATAATATTCCTGCATCTGTAAGTGCATCACTTGATGAAGCTGGCAGAAGTGTCTTGATTGATCGTGTTCAAGCGATTGCTTCAGGTTTTGGGGTAAGTGATAAGCCGGCAGCCTATGAATTAGCTGCTGCACAACAGTTTGCAAAATTTCAAACTATTGGCTCTTTTGCCAAATTTGCTGTTGTAGTTTGTGCAGCTTTATTAGGTTTAGTGTGGGCAAAGAAAAAGATTAATCAACAATATCGTGCACGTAACCAAGTTGAACGTGCGATTAATGTTGCTTTGATTTTATGTTCTGGTGTTGCGATTTTAACAACCATCGGTATTGTGATGTCGATGTTTGGTGAAGCAATGCACTTCTTCCGTTTTGTAAGCCCGCTTGATTTCTTCTTCGGGACAGAGTGGAACCCAGGTTTTAGTACTTCAGGCAATGCAGAAGGTAGTTATGGTTTATTACCATTACTCTGGGGCACACTCATGGTCAGCGGCATTGCTTTATTAGTTGCCGTACCCATTGGATTAATGATTGCCATTTATTTAGCTGAATATGCTTCTCCATGGTTACGCTCGTGGGCAAAACCAACAATTGAAGTTTTAGCGGGTATTCCAACAATTGTTTATGGTGTGTTTGCCATGATGATTATTGGACCATTTTTCAAGACAGCTGGTGCTTACGTTGGTCTTGAAATTAACGCGACCAGTGCTTTAACTGCTGGTTTCGTGATGGGGATTATGATTATTCCGTTTGTTTCTTCTTTATCAGACGACATCATTACTCAAGTACCTCGTGCACTACGTGACGGTTCTTTAGGACTTGGAGCAACTAAGTCAGAAACAATTCGCCAAGTCGTTTTACCTGCTGCGTTACCGGGCATTACTGGCGCCTTTTTATTAGCTGTCTCTCGCGCCGTAGGGGAAACTATGATTGTGGTTTTGGCAGCAGGGAACAGTCCACTTTTACATGCAAATCCATTTGAAGCTGTTTCGACAGTGACCGTTACGATCGTAAAACAGTTAACTGGTGATACTGACTTTGCCAGCCCACAAGCTTTGGTTGCATTCGCGTTAGGTCTAACACTCTTTGTGATTACCTTATGTTTAAACATTGTTGCACTGTACATTGTGCGTAAATACCGTGAGCAATACGAATGAGTACATCAAATACATCGTCTCCTATGGATCAGAACGTATTTGATCCACAAGCTGCTGCTCAAGCACGTGATCGCCGTAAAAAAGTGATTGAAAAGTCATTGGCTAAACGTCACCGTAAAGAAAAAGCTTTCCGTTTTGCTGGTTTATCGGCAGTTGTTATTGGTCTTGCATTTGTAGCGCTATTGTTTAGCAGTATTTTGGCAAAAGGTTTACCTGCTTTTTGGCAAACGAGCATGAATGTTCCAATTTACTTCGATCCGAAAGTAATTGATGCAGGTCCAGTACCTGTACGTACTCAAGGTGAAACACCTGCTCATTACCAAGAGCGTTATGTTGATTGGCAAACTAAAATGGGTATGGTGGATTGGGATGGCATTATTGTAAATGGAATGATTGCCAAAGATCCTGCACTTGCTAGTGAGCGTGATTACTTAAGTAGTCTTTATGCAAGTTCAGAGGCTTATCGTTTACGTGACATGGTTTTTGCAGACCCATCACTCATTGGTAAAAAAGAAAATATTAATTTCTTGGGTGATGCCAATGTTGATGTCTGGTTAAAAGGTAATATTGACCGTTCATTGCCAGATGATCAGCAACAACTTGAACCAGAAGTACGTAAACTTGCGGATGAATTAAAAGCAAAAGGTGTTCTTGAAAATACGTTCAATTTGAACTTGTTTAAGAATCCGGACTCTCGTAGTTCACCTGCAATTAGTGGTCTTGCTGGCGCATTTATGGGTTCATTATTCATGATGCTGATTGTGATCATTATCGCGATTCCAATTGGTGTTGCCAGCGCAATCTATCTTGAAGAATTTGCTCCAAAGAATATTGTCACAGACATTATTGAAGTTAACATCAATAACCTTGCTGCTGTTCCTTCAATTGTGTTTGGTTTACTCGGTGCGGCAATTTTTATTGGCTGGATGCATTTACCGTTATCGGCTCCGTTAGTTGGTGGTTTAGTTTTAAGTTTGATGACATTACCAACAGTCATTATTACGACGCGTGCTTCATTAAAAGCAGTGCCACCTTCTATTCGACAAGCCGCACTTGGTTTGGGAGCTTCTAAGTTCCAGACTATTTTCCACCACGTTTTACCATTAGCTTTACCAGGCATTATGACCGGCTCAATTATTGGTGTTGCTCATGCGCTTGGTGAAACTGCACCTTTACTTTTAATTGGAATGAGTGCATTCGTTGCAAGTATTCCAGCAACACCATTTGATCAATCAACTGCATTACCTGTCCAAGTTTACTTATGGCAAGGTAATGAGTTGCGTAACTTCTTCGAAGGCCGTACTGCCGCTGCGATTATCGTACTACTTGCATTAATGATTGGTTTAAACAGTCTTGCAATTTGGTTACGTAAAAAGTTCGAAGTGCGTTGGTAATAGAGGATAAATAATGAATACTATTGATATTACGAATTCCTTAGAAAAGGATAAGTTAGTGAACACTGAACAATCTCAATTTACAGATAAATCGCAGAATCATGGCACTTCGTATGTTTCGCATTTTGAACCACAAACTTCAAAAAAGCAGAACTCAACCGAAATCAAAATTAGTGCGCAAGATGCCCATGTTTATTATGGTGATTTTGAAGCGATTAAAGGTATTGACCTCGATATTTACAAGAACGAAGTTATTGCTTTTATTGGACCGTCAGGTTGTGGTAAATCGACCTTTCTTCGTACGATAAACCGTATGAATGACACCATTGATGGTTGCCGTGTGACAGGTAAAATTACACTCGATAACCACAATATTTATGATCCAAACCTTGATGTCGTATTATTACGGGCTCAGGTTGGTATGGTATTCCAAAAGCCAAACCCGTTCCCTAAAACTATTTTTGATAACGTAGCTTATGGCCCTAAACTTCACGGTCTAGCGCGCGATAAATATGATCTTGAAGAAATTGTTGAAAATAGCTTGCGTAAAGCGGGTCTATGGGATGAAGTGAAAGACCGTTTGAATCAACCGGGTACTGGTTTATCAGGTGGTCAGCAACAACGTTTATGTATTGCTCGTACGATTGCAGTAAGTCCTGAAGTGATTTTGATGGATGAGCCATGTTCTGCGCTTGACCCAATCGCAACAGCAAAAATCGAAGAATTAATTTCTGAATTATCAACGCAATATACAATAGTTATTGTGACTCACTCAATGCAACAGGCGGCACGCGTGTCTGATCGTACTGCTTATTTTCATTTAGGTGATTTGATTGAAGTTAACTCAACTGAAAAAGTCTTTACTCAACCTGACCATCAGTTGACGGAAGCTTATATTACTGGACGATTCGGTTAATTAGTCATTCATATAAAAAAAGAGCCATGTGCTCTTTTTTTATTTTATAAATGAAAATGACTCTATTTTGCAAAAACGCTATTGAATTTTAATCAAAACGACCACATCTTAAGGCTATAAAAGATAACTTATGAGCTTAGAATTTTATGTTATTCCATTTGCCTAAACTCCCTGCAGAAATACGTGTGAGTCATTTAAATGCACGTGTAAATGAACAGAGAAAAAAAATTGCACAAACAACTGCAAGCCGTTTAGAACTTTTACAATTGGCTCAACAACTTGCTAAAGAAGCTAAAATACGCCGTAAAAACAATCAGAAAATCTTTGTTTTAGATTTTAAGGGTGATATCCAAGCCTCAGCAGTTGAAAACTTACGAGAAGAAATTACCCTCATTTTAGCAACTGCTAAAGCTGGCCGTGACCGTGTTGTGGTTCGTCTTGAAAGCCCTGGGGGCATGGTACATGGTTATGGTCTAGCAGCAGCTCAATTGGTACGCTTACGCGATGCGGGCTTCCATTTGACAATTTGCGTAGACAAAGTAGCAGCAAGTGGCGGCTATATGATGGCATGTATTGCAAATGAAATTATTGCAGCGCCGTTTGCTATTGTTGGTTCAATTGGTGTGGTTGCTCAAGTTCCAAACTTTAACCGTCTTTTAAAACAACATAATGTGGATTTCGAGCTTTACACAGCAGGGCAATATAAGCGTACTGTCACGATGTTTGGTGAAAATACCCCTGAAGGTAAAGCGAAGTTCGAAGAAGAGCTTCAACAAACTCATGTGTTATTTAAGCACTTTGTAGAAAAGTACCGTCCACAACTTAATGTTGATAAAGTCGCTACAGGTGAGCATTGGTATGGTGAAGATGCGCTAGAGCTAAACCTTGTTGATAAATTACAAACATCTGATGAGTATCTATTGGCGTTATTACCACAACATGATGTTTATGTAATTAATACACGTAAGAAAGCGACTTTAGGTGAAAAGTTAGGTTTACAAGCAGCTCAAATGGCAGATAGCTTGATTCCGGCTGTAATGAATAAAGTTGCAGACACGTTGGCCAAAGCCAATTCAACCTTAGTACAAATGCGTGATACTAGATTTTAATTAAGCTAAATTTTGAAATAGAGAGTGCCTGTAAGGGTGCTCTTTTTTTTATGTGAGTGATGAAAGAAATTTGATTAATATTTGTTTAAGTTTCAATTGTAAAAGTTATAGTTAACTTTTCACTTCTGAGTTTTTGTGATGTCAAAAACATGGCCACACATTGATATTCTCATACGTATTTTACATATCATTATTATGCTTGGCTTTATTGGTGCTTATTTCACAGGAGATAATGAAGATCTGCACCAAGTCCATATGATGTTTGGTTACGTACTTCTTATTAGTATTACTGCGCGAGTGATCTGGCATTTTTTGAGTCCACGTATTTCAAGTACAACACCATTTGGTATTAAAAAGCGAAGCAACATAGCGATAAATGCGATCAAAAAATCCTTAAGTCATTCAAACTTTAAGAGTGTTTTTTCTAAAAATTCAATTCATTCAGCTAGCATTGCACTTTTTCAAACTTCAATTGTACTTATATTTCTCGTGATTCCAATTGTGGTGGGGTTAGGGTATGCGACTGAGCATGTTAATTTTTCTTTGAAAGACCTACACGAATTTTTTGCAAACTTGTTTTTAGCTTTAGTTTTATTGCATGTTTCAACTCTTATTCTAAATAGCATTTTTGCAAAACGTTTTCAGGGCTGGAGTATGCTAAAAATGACCTTGTCAGATGCGAAAATAACTAAATTCGCTGCTTTATTTCTTTTGATTGTAATAGGCATTTTTAGCTTCTTTTACTTACGAATGTAAATGATGGCCTTAATATATGAGAGATTTAATAAATAATAGAACAGGGTGAAATTTAAGGTTGATATGGGCTTTATGAGAAATAGATATTTTAATTAAAAGTCAAAAATAATTATTGATAAACATGCTTTTTGAATTGTGATAAACACATGGTTTTGATATTTTAAACAGCAATAAAATAGCTTTTAGATGAATCATTTAAAAAGTTAGACATTTAAAAATATAACTGAAATTCAGGATAGGAAATAATGACAAGAATAATTGTGGCATCCAAAGAGGGTTTGGACGTTCTACAAGATGGTCAGCTCAATAAAGTGGTTTTAAACCAACCAGCAATCATTCAAATTGGTGTAAGTCAAAAAGATATAGCATCGATGGAAAAGCAAGGTGGAAGTCTTATCATCCATTTAAAAAATGGTGAAACCCTTGTTTTAGAAAATTTCTTTAATGAAGCAACAAATACAACAGACCATTCACTTGTTTTTCCGACTGAACACGGAAAATTTGTTGAAGCCCAATTCGACGCACAAGGTAAGGTGATTGACTACACCGGTCTAAACCATGTCACAGATTTAGCTTATACAAGCACTAGTCAACCAGCTTCAACAATGGCGGTTGATGATTCCCCAACGTTTTCGATGGGCAATGTGTTAAAAGCTGGCTTAGCAGTTTTAGCTGCTGAAGGTTTATATTTGTGGGCTTTTGATAAAGATGACAAGGATGATTCTCCTGTTGATGTCCCAAACACTGCGAAACCAACAGAACTAAAACTTGCGGATGATGCTGTTACGGTCACTGGTAAGGCAGAAGCTAATGCCAAAATTTATATTAAAGATTTAAATGGAAATGTGGTTGCTTCTGGTAATACAGATGCAACTGGTAATTTTACGATTAAGCTCGATAAACCTTTGACAGATGGAAATAAATTAAATGTTTTCGCTCAAAATGGAGGTGGTAAAGAGTCTACTGGTGCTGCTATTACAGGTACAAAAGATACAATTGCGCCAGATGTTCCACAAGCCCAGTTAAGCGAAGATGGTTCAATATTAGATGGTAAGACTGAACCCGATGCAATGGTTTTCATTTATGATGCCAGTGGTAAATTCATAGATACTACAAAAGCAAATTCAGATGGGAAGTTTTCTTACAAATTTACTCCGCCTTTGACCAGTGAAGCGGGTGGTAAAGTGGTTGCTGTAGATAAAGCTGGAAATGAATCTGAGCCAACTAAAATCATTGCTGGAAAGGACACTTTCGCTCCAGATATTCCTTTAGTTGAAGTGAATAAAGAAGGAACAGTAGTTGAAGGAATCGCAGAGGCTAATACCAAAGTACAAATTAAAGATGCTAATGGCAAAGTGATTGGAACGGGTACGGCCAATGCCCAAGGTGAATTTCAAATTACGCTTTCTCCAGCATTAAAAGAATCACAAAAGGCGACAATCATTGTTGAAGATGCGGCGGGTAATACCTCTAAGCCTTTAGAAATTAAATCTGGCTATGACACTATAGCGCCAGATAAACCTACAGCTCAAATTAATGCTGATGGAACCACGGTAACAGGAACTGCCGAAGCTAATGCTAAAATACAAATAACAATAGGTACTAAGGTAATTGGTACGGGAACGACAGATGCAAATGGAAAATTTACAATCGCGATTTCACCTGCTTTAACAGATAATAATAAAGCGAAAGTTACCGCAATAGATGGCGCAGGTAATAGTTCTGTAGCATTTGAGGTAACAGGTACAAAGGATACAACCCCTCCTGATAAACCTACATTTAATAGAGTGGATAATGATAATGGTACTACTGTAAAACAAATCACTCCTAACTCAGAAACTGATGATTCAACTCCAAAATTTACTGTTAAAGTTGAACCCAATGCAACCTTAACTATTTATGATAATGGAGTCGCAATTTCGGTTCTTAAAGTTGGTCAAGTAGATGCAAATAGTTATTGGTCATTTACACTTGATAAAAATTTGGCTGTTGGAAAACATACAATTACTTTAATTCAAAAAGATGCAGCAGGTCTTCCTAGTGAAGAGAGTGCATCGTTTACCTTTTATGTCGTCGCACCAAAAGTAGCGAGTACGAGTGAAGTTGTCAGTAGTGATGTAAATGAAGTTATTCCTTCTGTTGCGGATAGCGTTGGGTTAAATACATTAAAGTTAGCGCAAACTACAACTAATGAAACGACTAGTCAGCAGCAAAAATCTGTGTCATTAGATGATTTATTAAAAAGTTCTTCAACGGATGCTTCTGACCCAATCGCAAAAATTTTATCTACAACAGATTCTAAACCTGTAGTGAATGAGCAGAGCGAAGTAAATAATACAGCGAGTGATGTCACAACTAATCTAGAACAGCTTCTACCAAATACGACTTCTTCGGCTTTATCAAATCTGTTAGATCAAACTTATTCAGTCGTCTAAAGAATTCTTAAAAAAAGCGCTCATTGAGCGCTTTTTTTTATTTATGAATTATTTATTTTAAGTGTTTTTATAAGAGCTACGAATCCATAGAGAATTGCACCGATCGTTGCTAATAACATATCTTTATGGGCATCCCACATGTCGCCTTGTTGACCATTATAATTTTCGGCTTGCTCTGGCGATAAGCCAATCGCAATTACCCATTCAATGAGTTCATAAAAAACGCTAGATGCCATGACGAACTGAACCACAAGTAAAAACAGAGTAAAAGGTCGAGCTGTCGGTAACCAAACTTGAAAGACTCGATAAATAAGAGGGTAGAGTAAAACACCATAGGCAAGATGAACTAAACGATCATACATGTTACGGGACCACCCCATGTATTGATCTAGATTAAAATGGAATATATGTTGAATCCAATCATTGTATGGAACATATGAGTACAGATAGTGTGCACCGATAATATGGATGAGCAAAAAAACTAAATAGAAAGTAAAACTTAAATAATCGAGACCAATCTTTTTAAAAATAATAAATAAGAGGACTAACATAAAAATTGTACCCACCTGATGAAGTAAATAAGCTTCAAATTCAAGGGGCTGGATGCCAGACAATATGATGGCAATAAAAATAAGGCCAAGAGCAATATAGTGTTTAAGTTTGAATTGTTTTTCGATCATTTTAGAAATAGTACTTTATTGTGCTTTATATCAGTGTAATAAAAAAGCGAAGCCGAAGCTCCGCTTTTTATGAACTTTTTAATTAGATTTTGCTAATTAAATCGTTAATTTGTTTAGCTTGTTCAGCTGCATTACCAGTGTAAGTTGCAGGAGTAAGTTCAGCTAAACGTGCGCGCTCTTCGCTTGGTACTTGAGAAAGTTCATCACCATTTACGAAGTTAACCATCATGTCGCGAGTCATTGCTTGACCACGAGTTAATGCTTTTAACTTTTCATATGGCTTTTCAACGTTATAACGACGCATAACAGTTTGAATTGGCTCTGCTAAAACTTCTTGAGCTTGATCAAGATCTTCAAGTAAACGGTTTGCATTGAGTTCAAGTTTACCAACACCTTTTAAACACGCATCAAAAGCAATTAAACTTTGCGCAAAACCAACACCCATATTACGAAGTACAGTAGAGTCAGTTAAGTCACGTTGCCAGCGAGAAATTGGTAATTTTTCGCCTAAGTGTGCCAATACAGCATTCGCAATACCTAAGTTACCTTCAGAGTTTTCAAAGTCAATTGGGTTAACTTTGTGTGGCATAGTTGAAGAACCAACTTCACCATCTTTCAATCTTTGTTTGAAGTAACCTAAAGAAATGTAACCCCATACGTCACGGTTAAAGTCGATTAAAATCGTATTAAAGCGACGTAACGCATCAAACAACTCTGCCATGTAGTCATGTGGTTCGATTTGTGTCGTGTACGGGTTGAATGTTAAACCTAAAGATTCAACAAATGCTTGAGCATGTGCAGCCCAGTCAACATCTGGGTAAGCTGAAAGGTGAGCATTGTAGTTACCTACAGCACCATTGATTTTGCCTAGTAGCTCAACATTTTCAAACTGTTTAATTTGGCGAGCTAAACGGTATGCAACGTTCGCCATTTCTTTACCCAAAGTTGTTGGGCTTGCAGTTTGACCGTGTGTACGAGACAACATTGGTTGTTCAGCGTGAGCTGTTGCTAAAGTAGAGATCGCATTTAAAATTTGCTTCATGCTTGATACTAAAACTTCGCGGCCGTTTTTAAGCATAAGTGCATGAGACAAGTTATTGATGTCTTCTGAAGTACATGCAAAGTGAATGAATTCACCTGCATTTTGTAATTCAGCGATACCTGCGATTTTCTCTTTTAAGAAATATTCAACAGCTTTTACATCATGGTTAGTTGTGCGTTCAATTTCTTTAATGCGGTTAGCATCTTCTTCAGAAAAGTTGCTAACAATTGCATCTAAAGCTGCATTTGTTTCATTTGAAAAAGGAGCAACTTCAACAATTTCTGGACGGTTAGAAAGCGCTTGTAACCAACGCACTTCTACAGTGACACGAGCATGAATTAAACCAAACTCAGAAAGAAAAGGACGTAGCGCATCACATTTGCTGGCATAACGTCCATCTAATGGTGATAGTGCGGTTAAAGCGTTCATAACGATTCCTTAATGTTGGAATAAACATAAAACAAAAAATAATCTCTTTACAGCCTTAGATGACTTGGTACTGTAAACGAGCAAGTGCCTGAATATCCTGTAGCAATTTACGTTTGCTAAAAATCATGTTCCACGAACTACCACCGAGTTGTCGCCATAAATGCGCCATTTGCAAGCCAGTAAACAGACAAGCACGGATGCGGTTAGTATGGTTGGTATCTTTAAATGCTTCTGCATTACCACGAACGAGAATGCGAGGGTTAATCTGCCCAGCAGTATCAACATAGGTTTGAGCCAAATTGGCTAAAATGCTTGGGTGTAAGTAGTTATTATCAAAAAAAGAAAGCTGTTTTAAAATCTTTTGCTGAGCTTTTTCAATGATTGCGACGTATTCAGGATTGCTATAGACCTTCTTTTCTAATTGCAAAAGGGACATCGCATATGACATTGGAAGCTTGGCAGTGCCCATTTTTGGAAGACGAGATTTGGGCATATTTGTAAAAGGTTGAGTAATACAATTTTCGAGGGTTTTAAGCCCCAAGGAAATATCTGCCAACTGATTGAAAAAATCTAATGTCTGAACACCATTGTTGACTGTAGGGCGAATATTTAAACTCGCTTTGATTAACAGCTCAAAATAGAAGTTACCACTTTCACCAATACTCTGCTGACCAGTTAAAGCTGTCATGTGCGTGAGCTGGGTAGCCTGAAATACCCCAGCCAAGGCAAGGGCACGGTTTTGGCGAACATTCAAGGCTTGTGATTGTTGAAATGGTAACTCCACCATGTCATTCATTCCCTTAAATAAAATTTGGTGTAGGGGCATTTGTATGGTGAATGACACCCCCGCCTAAGCAAACTTCATCTGAATAAAATACAACGCTTTGACCCGGTGTAACAGCGCGTTGAGGTTCATCAAACTCAACTCGTACACCGTGTTCACTATTTTCATCAATAAAAACTGTACATGCCTGATCAGGTTGGCGATAGCGTGTTTTAGCTGTACAGCGTAAACCTTCAACAGGAATATTCTGTTCACCAGCCACCCAGTCAATTGACTCACTCCAAAGCTGTGTGCTTTGCATGAGAGGGTGTTCATGTCCCTGGCCAATAACGAGGCGATTATTGGCAATATCTTTATGTAGTACGAACCATGCACCTTCTGCTGCACCTTTCAAACCACCTAGACCAATTCCGCCACGTTGACCGAGCGTATAGTACATCAGACCGTGATGTTCACCAACTTCTTTACCTGTATCAAGCACAATTTTTCCAGGTTGAGCGGGCAAATATTGTTTAAGGAAGTCATTAAATCGACGTTCGCCAATAAAACAGATACCTGTAGAGTCTTTTTTCTTAGCTGTAGCAAGATCAAGTTCTTCAGCAATTCTGCGGACTTCTGGTTTTTCAATCTCACCTACTGGAAATAGGGTCTTGTTAATTTCTTTACCATGAACAGCATGCAAGAAATAAGTTTGGTCTTTGTTATTGTCTACACCACGTAATAATGATGCGTATGTTTCGCCTTTCGAGTTGTAAGCAGTTTCACCACGGCGAGCATAATGACCAGTCGCGATAAAGTCTGCACCTAAAGTCATGGCATGATCTAAAAATGCACGGAACTTAATTTCTTTATTACATAAAATGTCGGGGTTTGGGGTGCGTCCAGCTGCATATTCAGCTAAGAAAAGTTCAAACACGCGGTCCCAATATTCCATAGCAAAGTTTGCTGTATGGAGTTTAATACCGATTTTATCTGCTACTGCTTGAGCATCGGCTAAATCTTCCATTGCCGTACAGTATTCCGTGCCGTCGTCTTCCTCCCAGTTCTTCATGAAAAGACCTTCAACTTGATATCCTTGTTGAAGTAAAAGTGCTGCAGAAACAGAAGAGTCTACACCACCAGACATACCGACGATGACACGTTGTTGCATAGGACTAGGCATCCAAATGAGAAGTTAATGAGGGAGAGAAAGGGTGCTCATAAATAAGCGATAAAGGATAATGGTGACCTTTCATGGCATCTTCAACTGCTTTGAGTACGAGTGGACTACGGGCACGAGCAGATTCTTTGAGCTCATCTGGTGTCATCCACACAGCAGCTACAATACCAGTATCGAGTTGAGGATTATTTTCAACTTGAGTCACATGTGCTAGAAAACAGAAGCGGTAATAGGTACGGTCCGGAAACATGGGCGGGGTATACGTATAAATACCAAGCAAGGCATCAATTTCAACATGATGACCTGTTTCTTCAAGTGTTTCTCGAATGGCTGCTTGAGTTAATGACTCACCGCATTCCACATGACCAGCAGGTTGGTTAAATACTGTGTGTACAAAACCTTCGCTATGTTCTTCAACAAAAAGATAGCGTCCGTCTTTTTCTACGACTGTAGCAACAGTGACATGAGGAGTCCATGCGGCCATAAAAAAGCACCATGATTTAAAAGACGTATGATACGAAATTTAGGGGTTTTTGGCTATGGTGATCTGCTAAACGATATGAGCAATACTACAAAACCATATCGTTTAAAAAATCAGAATTTTATTGCTGATATTTCATAGAGCTAATTAATCTTGCTCTGCTTGAGCCGCTTTATGATTATTTTGTACTTTTACATAATGTCTTGCCGAATAAGGAAGAAATGCTAATTCTTTTTCGGTTAATGGTCGCACTTGTTGTACAGGGCTTCCTACATATAGGTAACCACTTTTTAAGACTTTACGCGGTGGAACCAAACTTCCAGCACCAATCATCACATCATCTTCAATAATCACGTCATCTAAAATAACAGTATTGATTCCGATTAAAACTCGGTTGCCAATGGTACAGCCATGCAAAGTCACATGATGTCCAACCGTCACATCTTCACCAATAATAAGAGGTGAGCCATTAGGTTTTGCATCATTTTTATGGCTAACGTGCAACATACAATGGTCTTGTACATTACTGTTTTTACCAATTTGAATACTATTTACGTCACCACGAATGACGGCAAAAGGCCAGACAGAAACATTTTCGGCTAAGCTGACTTCACCGACTACAACAGCCATGTCATCAACATAACATGTTGGATCAACTTGAGGACGGTGTTCAAGATAAGGGCGTATGTTCTTTGCCATGAGTAGTATCAAAATAAAATTTAGATGAATTATAAAATAAAAAAGCACTCAGGCTAAATAGCATGAGTGCTTAATTCAACTATTCAAAAATTAGAATAAGTTGCTGAAGAATTGTTTAACATGGTCGATTAAGCGTGCAAAGAATCCTGCTTCTTCAACTGGTTTTAATGCAACTAATGGCTTTTCAGCAATTACTTTGCCATCAAGGCTAGCAACAAGTTTGCCCACAACTTGGCCTTTTTGAAGCGGTGCATTTAAGTTAGGTTGAACAACTAACTGTGTTTTAATGCCGTTAGCTTTGCCTTTAGGCATAGTCACACTAAAGTTTTCTGCCAGACCAATTTGAACTTCATCTTCTTTACCAAACCACACTTTTGCTTTAGCAAGAACTTGATTGGCTGGTTGAATATTTGCAGTTTCAAAGTTTGCAAAGCCCCAAGACAATAATGTACGCGTTTGGTTGGCACGTTCATTAACGCTATCCGTTCCGAAAATAACGGAAATGAGACGCATCGGACCACGTTTGCTTGAAGTTGTTAAGCAGTAACCCGCTTCATCTGTATGACCTGTTTTTAAACCATCTACGCTTGGGTCTGTGTAAAGCAAGGCATTACGGTTACCTTGTTTAATGCCGTTAAACGTAAATTCTTTTTCAGAGTAGATTGGGTAATATCTTGAGCTGTCTTTAATAATATGTTGCGCTAAAACAGCCATATCTTTAGCTGTTGAATAATGACCTTCTGCCGGTAAACCAGTTGAGTTAATGAACTGGGTATTCGTCATACCGATACGTTTTGCTTCCTGATTCATCATGTGAGCAAACGTGCCTTCATTTCCGGCAATATGTTCAGCCATTGCTTTTGATGCATCATTACCTGACTGGATAATGATACCGCGAAGCATTTCTAGAACAGTCGCTGTACCATTTAAAGGAACATACATACATGATTCAGAGCTGCTTCCTTTACACCATGCAGACTCGTTCATACGAACCTGCTCATTTTCAGTCAGTTCACCTTTTAATAATTTTTGTTCAATGATGTAGCTTGTCATCATTTTTGTCATTGAAGCAGGTGCAAGCTTTTCGTTTTCATTTTTAGAAGCGAGAATTTGTCCTGTCTCATAATCCATTAATACATAAGACTTATTATTTAATTCTGGCGGAGCTGATAAGACAGTTGCTGCATAAGAAAAACTTGGTAAGAGGAGGAGTGCAGCAATAGCGCTTTTTCGAGTCATTCTAGGTAATTCCAATATCTTGTATGAAGCAGAAGAACCTAGCATTTTAGGATAAAGCAAAGCCGACTTCTATGGGGGAAGTCGGCTTTTTCAAACAGTATTGTAACTCAAGAGTTTTTTACTAATTTAGTTTTGCGATTGATAAGCTTTCACGTCTTGACAAACTAATGTGTTTTGCTCGTTACCAGCAGCTTTTGCATCATTACGCGCTTCTTTTAGGACTTTCTTGAAACTTTTGTCTTTAGCACGTTTCTCTAAAGCTGCAACTGGATCGGCTTCATTTGGTAAATAGTCTTTTACTAAACGTTCATAACCTTGAGCAAAATCAGCATCTTTTTTGCCAATAAGGCTTGGGCAAATTTCAGAAAGTACTTGAATTGCAGCTAATTCTTCAGGAGTTATAGTTTGCTGTGGAGTTACTTCAACAACATTTTCATTTTCGGTTTTCTTTTCAGCTGTTTTCTTCTTATCAGCAGCAAAACCAACTGTTGTCATGCTCATAAGTAAAACCAAAGAGAGCGATTGAACTAAGCTTTTCTTCATAAACATCGATAACCCAAAATAAAATTTTTAAATATGTCGATAGCTTAACCAATTTACAGGTTAAAAAAATGGAAAAAATGTATTGTTATGTTGGTTTTCTGCTTAATACCAAACAGAAAACCTCAGTAAATAAACTTCTACCCTAAACGAGCAAAAAACCTATCCTTTATAGTTTACGATCTCTTCACAAAGTTCGTGTTGCTCATGATGGTCCATTTGTTTTGAAGCTTGACGTGCTTCATTCAACAAGGTTTTAAACTCTGCATCATTTTGTAGAGCAGAGAGGGTAATTGATTTATTCGAATACCCTTGAAGATACGTTGTGATAATTTTTTGAGTATTTGACTCAAGTTTTTTATTTGTCCCTACGAAAGCTGGACAAATTTCCTGTAAGACTTGCGTTGCCGCAATATCATCTTTAATTAAGCTATCAGCTTCTTGTGTTGAGATATCCTCATCTGCAAAAACAGCTTGCGTACACAATGTGATACTGATCCCCAATACCTGAAAAAAAGGAGCAAAAGTTTTCATTTTTTCACAATTTTATAATGCTATGGAGGCATAAATATATATAATTCAACAAATAATTCAATTGTGAAAACCTTTAGGTTTATTTGTAGAGAAAGATTTTAGTGAATATTTTAATAGCGAATGATGACGGTGTTTTTGCGCCAGGTATACAGGCTTTAGCTGAAGCATTAAAACCGCTTGGACGTGTGGTTGTGGTTGCACCAGAAAGTGAAAGAAGTGGTTTTTCAAGTGCATTAACACTAGATCGACCATTGCGCCCAATTCAAATCGCCGAAGATGTATGGGCTGTGAATGGTACGCCAGCAGATTGTGTTTATTTGTCCATGAATGGTTTGTTTGATTTCGAATTTGACTTGGTCGTAAGTGGAATCAATAGTGGCGCGAACTTAGGTGATGATGTTTTATATTCTGGAACAGTTGGTGCTGCATTTGAAGGGCGTTTAATGAAGCAACCTGCAATTGCTGTTTCTTTAGCTGGTCCTGATGTACGCGCTTATAATGTTAAAGAAGATTATGCTCAGGCTGCTCAATGGGTTCATGATTTTATTGCAAGCGGTTTACCAGCTTTGCCTCCACGACATATCTTTAATATCAATATTCCTGATGTGCCGAAGTTAAAAGGAGCACAAATTACGTATCAGGGACGCCGTGCTCAATCTAAACCTATTACCAGCCATGTCGACCCAAGAGGACGCCAAGTTTACTGGATTGGATTAGCAGGCGAGGCGGTTACAGATCCAGAGCGTGTTTCAAGCCAGATTCAATCGGATTTCTTTGCGGTAGCAAATGGTTATGTCAGTGTTACACCTATTCAAATGGATGCTACAAATTACGCCGTTTTAGAAGACCTTCAGGTCAGTTTGAGTCAATAATTGAGCTCGAATGTTATAACTTTGTGAATAAAGAAAAAGAGGAACGTGTTTCCTCTTACTTTTTTGGTACTCTTAGCCGAAATGATTTGTAGCATTTAGTGAGGGAGATCAATGCATTTAATTGGGCAACAAAACAGAGTGCATATCCAAAAAGACAAAATAATGAAAATTATGTTGTTGTCTGCGGTTGTAGGTTTTACCGTAGCTATGGCAGGTTGTGCTTCTAAACCACAAATTAATAATAGTTCTCGCTATGCAATGGCTCCTAACTATTACACAGTTCGTTCAGGTGATACTTTGAGTGGTATCGCAATGCGTTATGGTCTGGACTACATCAGTATTGCTGAAATGAATGATATTCCTGCGCCATATCGTATTTATGTCAATCAATCATTACGTTTGAAGAAAGGTTCTTCACCAAGAACGGTATCTACACAAGTCATGGCACAGCCTGAGCAAATCAAGCGTCAAACGATTGCTTTGCCAACTACACAGCCTGTTGCTCCAGTAACACAGCCGTCTACTGTACCGTCAACAAATACGACAGTGGCATCAGTTGCACCAAATTCGAGCTTACGTTGGATAAAACCGACGAATGGACCAGTGATTCAAGGGTTTAATTTGGCAAATAATGTCAAGGGAATCCGTTATGGTGGAAATCAGGGTGACCCTATTTATGCCGCAGCCGATGGTCAAGTTGTCTATGCAGCTGATGGCTTAAAAGAATACGGAAATCTGGTTTTAATTAAGCATATTGATGGATATATCAGTGCGTATGCCCACAATAGCAAGATGTTTGTGAAAAGCGGTGATAATATAACTGCTGGACAAAAAATTGCCGAAATGGGATCTACTGGTGCATCTCAAGTCATGCTCGAGTTCCAGATTCGTTTGGATGGAAAACCGATTAATCCTATAAATCTTTTACCAAAATAGCTAATGCAAAAATCTTAGGTTTCCTCGTATAATGTAATTGGTTGCTTTCATTACAACAATAAGCATTTTTTATAAATTTAAAATTAGATTTGAGGAAACCTATGTTAGATCAGCTTCGTGCGATGGGTGTTTTCGCTTGTGTGGTAGAAAAAAGTTCATTTAGTGGTGCGGCACGTGAATTAGGAATTACAACAAGTGCGGTGAGTCAGCAGATACGCTCGCTTGAGCATGAAATGGATGTAACTCTATTACATCGCTCCACTCGTAAACTTAGTTTGACAGAAGCCGGACAGGCTTTTTTTTCAAGCTGTCAAGAGATGTTGGCGGCTGCTGAAAGGGGAAAAATCCGAATTAATGAATTGAGGGATGACTTAATCGGGGATTTGCGTATTGCGACAACTCCTGATTTAGCAGTTCAACACCTCATTCCTGCATTATCTCACTGGATGTCGGCTCATCGCGGTTTATCTGTGCATTTCGAAGTTGGGCATCGTTATATCGATTTAATTGAAGAGCGAATTGATATTGCAGTCCGCATGAGTTCTACTCCTGTAGAAGAGAGCAGCTTGATCATTCCGTTGGCTTTTGTAGATCAGATTTTGATTGCTTCTCCTAGTTATCTCAATCAGTCTAGTCCAATTGTGCATCCTAATGATTTAAGAGATCATGAATTGTTGTCGATTAATGTCATGAATGACTCACGCCATTTCAATTTTCAACATGTAAAAACAGGTGAAACGCTCAATATTGAAATGCAAAGCCGTTTGCAGAGCAATAATTTACAAGTTGCAAAAGCGTTATGTCAGCAAGGGCATGGTATTGCACGAATTTTATATTTGGATGCTCAGAAAGAACTAAAAAATGGTTCTTTGATTGAACTCATGCCAGATTGGAAATTACCAACGTTTACATTGTATGCAGAGGTTGCCAAGCATGATCAACAACCAATGAAAATTCAACGTTGTGTTGAAGCACTTAAACAATATTTTAGCCAGTTAGCAGGAGGACGAGCGATTCAGATCGTTCGTTAATTTTGCAAGTCTAAACATAAAAAGGGCCTGTATTTAACAGGCCCTTTTTATTACTTCTGTTTTAATGTAGCAACTTCTTCTGCATTTTCTTGTGGCAGATCGTCAGCAGTAAGTTCTTCATGCTTCTTAATTTTTTTCTTATTTTTCTTTTTCTTTTTTGGCTCTTCTTCAATTTCAGCACCATCTTCAATGGCTTGCCAATATTCAAGTTGTTCCATTACTGCTGCATAAATTGAATTTTTGCTGTATTTACCCTTCTTATCGAGAGTACCGACCGGACGAGCCATCAAAATTTCAAGTGCCTGATCAATCGTATCAATGGCATGGATATGGAATTGACCGCTGCGAACAGCATCAATAACATCTTGACGTAACATCAAATGCTGCATGTTTTGGCGAGGAATAATGACACCTTGCTTACCTGTCAGACCTTGTAGCTTACATGCATCATAAAATCCTTCAATTTTTGCATTTACGCCGCCAATAGGTTGAACTTGCCCTAATTGGTTCATTGAGCCGGTAATTGCCCATGATTGATCAATTGGTATTTGGCTAATCGCAGAAATCAACGCTGAAAGCTCAGCAACAGTTGCACTATCGCCATCAACTTGACCATAGCTCTGTTCGAATGCAAGCGCAGCGGAGAAGTGTAAAATCTGTTCACGACCAAAGTGAGCTTTCAAGAAGCTAGACATCAGCAGCACGCCTTTCGCATGAAGTGACCCACCAAGTTCTACACTACGTTCAATATCAAGAATATCACCGCCACCTTGATAAACAGATGCTGTTAAACGTGAAGGTAAACCAAATTCAACATCTGCATAATGAATGACGGAGAGGGCATTGATCTGACCTAAACGGTATCCCGACGTTTCGATTAATTGTGTACCACGTGAAAGATCTTGCCAGTAAAGTTCTCTTAAATAGCCTAAGCGGTATTGGCGATGTTGTAGAGCAAGGTTAATGTGCTGGTCGGTTACCAGCTTCTCATCCGCTTTAAATGCATGATGATGTGCTTCGCGAATCAGGTCACCTAGGGTTGAAGCATGTAAAGACAGTGAACTTTGGTCTTCAGCCTGACGACTTGAATCAGTAAGTAACGCTGCTAAAGCACTGCGATCAAACGGAAGCAATTTATCCGCTTGTACGTAGTCAGCAATTAGCTGCATGTAGGCTTGTTCATTTTCGTCATTACGTTGTAATGTATCGGTAAAATCTGCACGAATTTTAAATACACTACCAAGCTCTGGTTCTACTTCTAAAATTTCATAATAAATTTCAGGTTCTGCCATAAGAACCACTTTAATATCAAGTGGAACTGCAGCGGGTTCTATCGAGATAGAGCCTGTTAACGTCAGCATATGTTCAAGAGAAGATAACTTGAGCTGGCCTGATTTTAAGGCACGCTTTAAACCTTGCCATGCATAAGGCTGTTCGAGTAATTGCTCGGCCTCAAGCATTAAAAAACCACCATTCGCTTGATGTAGAGCACCTGGACGAATGAGAGTGAAATCTGTAGTAATTGTGCCGTTATGGGTGAGCTGTTCAACGTGGCCGAGTAAATTATAGTGCGTTGGAAAGTCTTCAAAAATAACAGGAGCGCCGCTATTTGGTTTATTTGCAACAATCACATTGGCCTGATAACGTGCTGGAACACGATTGAACATTGATGGAGTAAAATCATCTTCATCTTGTTCTAAGATCAGTTCAACATTATCAATAATATCTTGGGCATATTGTTTTAAGTAATCTTCGAGTCCTTTCACTTGACCATATTTATTTAAAATAAGCTCCATTCTTGGCATAACAACTTGCGTTGCAATATCCCGATTTAACACAGACACTTTGTCGCGTGCATCATCTTCTAAATCACCTAAATGTAGACCAAGGCGATCCAGCTTTTTATCCATATAGCGAATATTGGCTGCAATTTCAGCGCGTTGCTTACTATTTAATGCATCAATATCTGTTTGGGTAAGTTCTTGAACCTGATCGTCTTTGACTTGTACGGGAACAAAACCGTGTTTCTCATTACGAGAAATGAGTTTTAAATCGAGTTCTTCGCCTTCTTTGGTTAGTTCAACAAGCGCTTGTTGTTGGACATCACCTGTTTCTTGACGGATACGTTCAATACGATTGTGATAAGTCTCTGCACTAAAGCGGCGTTCAAGTTGTTTTAAAATAATTTGCCAAGTTTGGTCATGTGCCTGTTGAAACTTAGTTCCTTGACCTGCTGGAAAGCGTAGGGCAATAGGTTGACGTGCTTGTTTAAAATTATAGACATACACCCAGTCATCAGGTGTTGGCATTGTTTTGGCGTGTTGCTGTAACAAACGTTTAATCATGGTACGTTTGCCTAAACCAGCAGTTCCTACTGCAAAAATGTTATAGCCTGAGTAGGGTAAAGAAATTCCCGCCTCTACAGATGCTTTGGCACGATCTTGACCTAAAAAATTATTAAGAGGTTTGATGCGTTTAGTTGAAGCTGGAATTTTTTCAAAATCGGGGATATGTGTAAGTTGTTCAGGTTTTAAAACGGTCTTATCTAAGGTCATTTTTATATCAGGTTGCTCAAAAGCTGAAGGAAATGCATTTACTGTGACGTTTGTGGTGGTTGTTTTAGCGAGTGATAAAGTTGAAATAGTCACTTGATCAAGTTTTTGTGTCACTGTTGATATCCAGCAAAAGAAAACGAAGGTTGAAGCCTTAAGGTATACAGGTTTAGCATAAAATATCAAGCAAACTTGCGGTTTTTATCGCCAAAACAAAAATGTTTGCATAAAGAATCTTGAAAGCAATTGTAAGAAGGGTTTGAATAGGCACATTTATAATTTATGGAAAATAAAAACGAATGACCACACAAGCTTCGGGTTGGGTCTCGGCTTTTAAAGCGTTTTTAGATCGCCGTGCATTAATTATGCTGTTTCTGGGTTTTTCTGCCGGAATTCCAATTTTATTAATTTTCTCTAGTCTCTCTTTATGGCTTGGAGAGGCGGGCATTGATAAAAGTGCAGTCACTTTTTTTAGTTGGGCGGCTCTAGGTTACTCTTTTAAGTTCGTTTGGGCTCCTCTTATTGATGAATTACCTGTACCGATCTTAACTAAAATGTTAGGACGAAGACGAGCTTGGTTGTTAATTGCACAGTGTTTGATCGTTCTTGCTATTTGTATTATGGCTTTCTCTGACCCAGCTTTAGGTCAGAGTTATCTGGTTCAAATGGCAGTGGGTGCAGTGTTGCTTGGTTTTTCAGCAGCAACACAAGATATTGTAATTGATGCCTATCGTATTGAACTAGCAGAAACAGAAATGCAAACAGTGTTGGCATCTACCTATAATGCTGGTTATCGAATCGGCATGATTGTGGCTGGAGCAGGAGCATTATTTTTAGCTGCACATTTAGGGACTGCTAAAGGTAATTACATTTACGAAGCTTGGAAAATGACTTACTTAACCATGGCAGCGGTTATGTTAGTCGGTATTGTAACGACATTACTCGTTCGTGAACCTCAGGTAAATCGTGTCTATAAAAACTATAAGACTAGTGATTATTACCGCTTGGTTTTTGTATTTTTTATTGCTGTTATTTCATTTGTAGTCACCTATATTTATTCTGGGCAGATTACAGATGCAATCTCACAAGCTGGAAATATAAAAGACAACGCAGCATTATTTGGTTTAGAAGCTTTAAGATTTTTAACGGCTACAGCTTGCGCCATTTTTGTGGGTTATTTACTGGTTAAATTTGGTGTAGTTAATCAGCAAATGGCGAAAGAAACATGGATTGCACCCATTTTAGATTTCTTTAAACGTTATGGTGTCAAACTTGCATTAGTCTTATTACTTCTCATTGGTTTTTTCCGTATTTCAGACATTATTGCTGGTGTCATTTCCAATGTGTTTTATCAGGATCTGAACTTTAGCAAAGAAGAAATTGCCGAAGCAGTCAAAATCTATGGTGTGTTATTCAGTTTAGTCGGTGGATTCTTAGGGGGACTTTTAGCACAGCGCATAAACATTATGAAGCTTATGTTTGTGGGTGCAGTTTTAGCAAGTTCTACAAATTTAATTTTTATTGGGCTCGTAAAATCTGGTCAGCCATTAGATATGGTTGATGTAAAAGTTGGTGGTCAAAGCTATCAAGTTAAACCAGATGAAGTGGGTTTATGGAAATTAGAAGTTCCAAGCTCTGCTTTTAGTGGAACAAAACAAATTGAAGTAAAAGCTGCTTATGCTGCACAAAATACTGTGCCACCTGTAGTGCGTACTCAGCCGTTGCTGACCACCGAATTGGCAAAATCACCTCTACAAATTTTACCTGTTATGGGAAATGATCAGGTTTCATTAAAAGATGGAGAGGGAAGTGTTGTTGTTCGAGGCCAATACTTTGGGCAATCTTTAACTCCTGCACAAAAAATCATAATTAGTCTTGATGGACAAAATTTTGATGCAAAAATGACTGACCAAAAAGGTGTTTTTAGTACGACAATCGATGCTAAAAAATTAGTAGCATCAACGAGTAAAGAGCTTAAGGTCGCTGTAGTAGAGGGCGAACAGAAAATACTTTCTGCATCTCATCCATATGCAGTGAGTGCGAATCTAAAAGCGACAAGTGAATTAGATGTGAATATTGAGCCGCTCCCTTACATCGATCCACTTTCTGGCCAATCAGTTGAAGTCAGCGGTAAGGTAATTAAACCATATAGTTCTTTATGGCTCTATTTTGCCATTATTGTCGACAACTTAGCTTCTGGCTTGGCTGGAGCAGCATTTATTGCATTCCTTTCAAGTTTAACGAGTGTGTCATTTACAGCTGTTCAATATGCGATCTTTAGTTCACTCATGACGCTCACACCAAAACTTTTGGGTGGATATTCAGGTACCATAGTGAGTAATATTGGCTATCCAAAGTTCTTTTTGATGACCACTCTTATTGGTATTCCAATCTTGATTTTAGTGGTTTGGGTTGGAAAGCTTTTAAAAGATCATCAAACTCATGAATCAGAAAAGGCAGGTGAATAAACATGCGAATGCTTCATACAATGTTGCGAGTAGGCAATTTAGAACAATCTTTAAAGTTCTATACCGAAGTATTAGGAATGAAGTTACTTCGTAAGCGTGATTATGAAGAAGGGCGCTTTACACTGGCATTTGTTGGTTATGGTGATGAAGAAACCAATACTGTGCTTGAGCTTACCCATAACTGGGATACATCAAGTTATGAGTTAGGTAATGCCTATGGTCATATTGCGATTGGTGTTGACGATGCCTATAAAGCGTGTGAAGAAATTAAAGCACGTGGCGGCAAAGTTGTGCGTGAAGCGGGCCCAATGAAAGGCGGTGTTACCGTTATCGCATTTGTTGAAGATCCAGATGGTTATAAAATCGAGTTGATTCAACAAGATGCTAATGCGACAAATAACTAAAAATTGACTATGACGCTTTAAGATTTAGGTCTTAAAAGTCTAGCTTTATTTTTTTAGCCCAGTATGATGAACGCTTGACCAGATGGTCAATTTATCAACTGGGTTTTTTATTATCTAAAATAATCATAGGATGTGGCTATGTTGAAGTTATTGGCACTTGATCGATTTACAATTTTGTTAGTTGGAATGGTACTGCTAGCAACATTTTTTCCAGTCAGTGGTCAAGCAGCGCAATATTTCAATACACTGACTACTGTCGCGATTGCAATTTTATTCTTTTTGCATGGTGCGAAGCTGTCCCGCGAGGCTGTAATTGAAGGCGTTTTGCATTGGAAAATGCATTTACTTGTCTTCGCATTTACTTTTTTTATTTTCCCCGTGCTTGGTTTGTTAGCTAAACCGATTCTGTTACCTCTACTCGGCCAGCAGCTGTACTGGGGTTTTCTGTTTATGTGCTTTTTACCCTCTACAGTTCAATCTTCTATTGCATTTACATCAGTTGCAAAAGGGAATGTGGCTGGAGCGGTCTGTAGCGCATCTTTTTCCAATTTGATTGGTATGTTTATTACACCCGTGTTGGTGAGCTTTTTTATTTTAGGCCAAAGCCAACATGGGTTCGACCCGACTGCTTCAATTATACAAATTACATTGTTGCTGTTAGTGCCATTTATTTTAGGGCAAATATTACGTCCTTATATTTTCCCGTATATGGCAAAAGTCCCAAGTATCGTTAAAGCATTCGATCAAGGCTCGATTTTGATGGTAGTGTATGGCGCGTTCAGTGGGGCAGTGGTTGCAGGTCTTTGGCATCAGGTAAATTGGAAAACCTTGCTTATTTTAGTGGTTGCTTGTTCAGTTCTTTTAACGGTCATTATGTTATTAGCACTGTATCTACCTCGTGCTTTTGGATTTAACCGAGCAGATCAAGTCACGGTTTTCTTTTGTAGTTCAAAAAAGACGTTGGCGAGCGGTGTGCCGATGGCGCAAATCTTATTTATTGGTCAGCCTTTAGGCATGATTGTGTTACCTATTATGATCTTTCACCAAATTCAATTAATGGTTTGCGGGGTCATTGCAAATTACTGGGCTAAATCTAAAGATTAATTCGCAAATAAAAAATATTTGGCGTATAATCTTGTCCACTTGTTGTGCTTAGCTCTAACCCTAGGGGTTTCGGTGAGCCAAAAGAATGGTCTGTTGTGGTGTTGATCTGCTCATTTTGAGCTTTCCTCGATTTATTTTGAGAGTGATCAATTGCGATAACAGCTTAAGCCTTTCTAAATTAGGAGTAATCGACGATGCGCGCCGATATTCACCCAAAATATGCAACATTAGTAGCAACTTGTTCTTGCGGTAACGTAATCGAAACTCGTTCTGCTTTAGGTAAAGACACTATCTACCTTGACGTATGTTCAGCTTGCCACCCTTTCTACACTGGTAAGCAAAAGAATGTAGACACTGGTGGTCGTATCGACAAATTCAAACAACGTTTCTCTGGTATGTCTCGCTCTATCAAGCGTTAATACTGAAAAACGAAACAAAAAACGGGCTTTATGCCCGTTTTTTGTTTATGAACGACAAGACCATTATTGGTCTTGTACGTCTGTTAATCGATCAAGTCTTTTCTGGAAATAACGACCTTGTAAGAAACGTGCTTCCACATTCCAAGCGTTAGCAAATAAGTTCATATCATTAAGATCGGCAAGTAAAATCCCAATAGGTTTTACAGTTAAATAATTTAGAATCTTTTCTTGTAATTGCGCTAAACCAGCATCTGAGTTTAATAGCTCTGTCTTCTTCGATTGCAATTTTAAATATTGAACATCAAGTTGTTGCAATATCGATTCACTATACATAGAAGATGTGAAATCCCGAATTGAAATTTCTGCGCCGTGTTGACGTAGGCGGGCTATAAGTTGCTGTGCAATTGCAAGGTGTGGCTGAATCGCTTGCTCTGAAAATTGTAAAATCAACGGGCTTTCTTGCTTACTACCAATAATGGTGAGTAATTTCGAAATAAGCTCAGGGGCTGATTTATCTTTAAGTAAGATATCAATATTCAAGTTGATAATCAGCTTGGCTTTCGGGTACTGCGTGATGAAATTATGTAGCTGCTTGCAAGCCTCGACCAAAATCCAACGGTCTAATTGAATCGAAAGTTCACTATCATCTCGCAATGCGGCTAAATCATTTAAATCATGCCACTGTTCATCTGCAATAAAACCACTCGTCACTTCGTAGTTATGGGTTTCTTGATCATGCTTATCATAAATCTGCTGATATTTTAAATGAATCTCACCCCGTGCCAGCTGTTGCTTTAACTGCTGCAATAGTGGTGAGGGCATTGGAGCATCAACATTTTGAAGGCTTAAATTAAGTGACAGAGACGAGCTGATAGGTTCAGAAGGGATAATATCGATTGTTGGCGTTAGCTCAATTTCTGGCTTGGCCTTAGGTAACGCTTGCTGATTTGTTTGATCAAGAAGCTTTGCAAAGCTAGCTTCATTTAATGGTTCTGTAATTTGCGCATAACTCAGTTTGAATTGTACTGAGTAATTAAGTTCATTAACCGTTAATAAATGCTCTTTTTGCAAACTTTGCAGACTAGCCAATTGGGAGTTAAGGACTGTACTGTTTTCGGCTTGCAAAACGCCAAGATATGACCCAAGTTCAAGATTAAAAATCGGCATTTGAGCCTGTTCTTTCAGGAAACTTTGCAGCTCATTAAAATATTGTCCGGGTGTTTGCCAGTCTAGTTGAAACACTCGTTCTGGACACTGATTTAGTCTGAATAAAACCAATGCATTCGCTTGAGCAGGGTGTGTTGATAGTTGTCGATTAATTTGTTGCCAAGGCGCAGTGGATCCGTAACTTTTTTCAGAAAATGCTGTATTTGCAGGTGTTTGTAAATCCAGTTGATAGTCAATGGTTAACTGTACAGCGTCTTCTTCCTGACTTGGAATAAATTCAAGTTTTAAAGCATTATTACCTGAAATTGCTGCATGTTGACTTTGGATTTCAAAACGAGCCTGATCAAATTGACCTAATGAAATTTTCTTAAATCTTTGTTTAAAAATATTTAAATCATTGGGTTGTAAAACATCTAAGATGGGTAGGCCGATAATCTCTTCTTCTTGCTTAAAGCCAAAAAGGTTGAGGTATTCTGTATTTGCCTTAACGTGCATGCCTTCTTGAAAGAGTGCAACTGCTTTATGACTGTTATTAACCAACGTTTGTGTATGAGAATGAATAGTTTCCAATTCATTGGTCAGACGTTGCTCAGTTTGCAATAAGTGACTATATGACAAGGTCCGAATAAGCGTGATATAAAAATAATCTAATGGCTCTAATGGAACTACGTCATAAATACCTTTATGAATATAGGCTTGATATTGCTGAGGTTGATAATCTTCAGGTTGCAATAACAAAACAGGTAAATGTGGCTGTTCAGATGCTTGAATAAGGGAGAGTGTTTGTTCAATTTTCAGGTCATAAGCACGACCAAAAATAATAGCATCCCAAGGCGTATTTAACTGTTTTTCGAAACTTTTTAGATCATCAAGTAATAAAGCATGAACTTGATAATTATTCCCCAATAATAAATTTAAAATCTGGTTATAACGTAGCTGGTTGTCATCAATAATGAGTAAACGTGTTTCAGTACGTTTTAACTTTTTAGATAATAAAGAGTTTCTCACTTTAGTGCTTCCCATAAATCTTGACTGCTAGAGTTGCTATTCTTTTTCATCATGAACTGATCAAGCAGATTTTGTTGCTGCTCATTCAGAAGTTCGAAATGAAATTGAATAAAACTTTGAGTAATGAGTTGTGCTTTGAGTAGATACACTTTGATTTCTTCTGTCCCCAATCGTAAATGAATTGTTTGTTGCTCTCTAAAAATTTGTGACCCCGGTAAAATCAACGTATTTTGTATTTCTTCTAGATTTTGTGTTTGTAGTAATAGTGCAGGATGATAATTGCGTGTATGACGCTCTGCCTGAACATGCACTGCGCAAGGGAACATCGCCTGTGACAAAATCTCTAGACCTAACTCTAGAGATTTCTCTGTCGACTGTTTAATCCAGCGGATTACGCCACCACGCCATTGTCCATGCAAAGTTTCTTTAACTAAAATATATTCACCGGTTCTTAAATTTTTCGGTGCTTCCCCAGACCATTTAATACGATATCCATTGACACTAATATCGAGAACAGTGGTTTGATAAATAGTTTTGCTTTCACGACTTAAGCGTTGGTAGGATGTGGTTTGTTGTTCTTTTTTCTCTAAATTTGATAAAACTTTAGACTCACTTTGTAAGTTGTAGTTATTGTTAAGTTGTAGTGTTTCTTCAAAGTTTTTTGCTTTCGCTAGATAGAAATGAGCTGTACTTAAACCGAAACAAATTTGTAGCTCTGCATTGTATTCATAACGTTCGTGACGACGTTGAGCCGTTGTACCTAAAATCGTTTGAACATGAAATTTTAAAGCTGGGCTTAAATAAAACTTTTCATTTTTGGAAATATATTGCGCATTTTTATGCATGGTTGCAGTGACATGCTCAAGTAAAGCCTGAGTGCCTATAAAAATGCTTGGGCTAAAGTTAGAGCTGCGTTTGGTGTTATAGACTGGCGGATGGTCTTTACTTGGGTCGACAACATATTTGGTTAAGGCAGTATCTTTCGGCAAAATATGAATCATTCTTGCCCAGTCAAAACTACATTGGAATAAGGCTTGAATTTCTGACTGACGAATCTGGTTTGTATTTAAAATATCGAGCAAAATTAGCTGAGCATAAGCTTGGGTAATATTTGCTAGAGGGTGGTGGATACCCTGAATATGATTAATATTGATGAGATGATATTTGTGTTGAACAGCGGTTTCATAGAGCTGATGTGCAACCAGCCACTGTCCTTTAAGAGGCTCACTATAGAGCATATGCTGCTGATATAAGAGACTCGTTAATTGTTGTAGTGCATGAAAAGTCGATAAGGTACGTGCCGTTTGCAAATTCTTTTTTTGCTTATAGGCAAATAGAGAAAACTTTTGATGCTGTAATTGCCCATGACTATTTTGTGCAATATTTAAATAAATACTGGCGAAATAGCAACGCAGCAACATCGCTAACTCAATAATATGTTCGTTACGGTCTGTACTAATCACACCTTGGTTAAAAAAGTTTTTTTCTAGACTTGCAAGAACGTTATTAATGGTGGGATGAAGCGTTTGTATAAGATCAAAACGTAAAGTTTCACTACATTTTAATTCATTGAGCTCTAAAATGGCGGTGAATAATGCTTTTGACGTATCGCCGAGTTGCATAATAGAAAGGGTAGTGACCCATTCATTAAGATCTTTAATATTGGCTTCACAAAAGCTTAACCGTTCACGAGTGAGTTCGGTTTGATTGTGAAAAATGTCCGATAGTGCATTATTCATCATCACTTATTATATAACTCAAAATGTTGTTGCCCCAAAAAGCGGTGTTTTATTCTTTTCGCCCGCAATTTCCCTGACGAGTTTAGGAACCAAATACCCCGGTAGGTTCGCTAACACATCACGATATATATCATCTATCTCAGATGGTATTAAATCAAAATGTTGTGCACCTTTTACTTTATCTAAAACATGTAAGTAATAAGGCATAACGCGAGCTTCAAATAAACGATAACTTAAATCAATTAATGTCTGTGCAGAATCATTAACGCCTTTAAGCAATACTGCCTGATTAAGTACAGTAATGTGCTCGGCAGATAACTGCAACAATTTTGAACAGGTAAAGTCATCGAGTTCAGAAGCGTGATTTGAGTGTACCACCAGAACTATACGCAGCCTACTGTTTTTTAATAAAGAAATTAGCTCTTCGTCGATCCGGTTTGGAATCACAATTGGAACTCGTGAATGAATTCTCAGAATCTTAATTTGTTTGAGAGATGATAAACGTTCTAGCCAAAGTGCGAATTTACGGTTAGAAAGCGTAAGGGGGTCTCCACCACTTAAAATGATTTCATTAATGTGCGGATTCGCTTCAATGTAATTTTTAATATTTAGCCAATCATCATTTTTCGGTAAATTTTCTTGATAGGGAAAATGACGACGGAAACAATAACGGCAATGTACCGCACAAGCACCTGTCAAAGTCAGTAAAAAACGTGATTTATATTTATGTAATACACCGGGTAATTGATTTGCTGCTTCTTCACCCAAAGGGTCTGTTACAAATTCAGGATGTTCTTCAAGTTCTAAATGATGAGGTAAAACCTGTAGCAAAAGCGGGTCAAAAGGGTTTTTAGCGTTCATTTTTCCGACGAACGCGCGAGGAACACGCAATTTAAACTGTTCAGAAGCCAGAATCGCACCTGATAATAGCTGATCAGAGGATAACTCGAGTAGGCTTAGCAACTCCGACGGATCAGTAATAAGGTCACTCAGTTGTGATTGCCAGTTTTGCTCTTGGTATAAATAGTTTATCATTTGACACGATTAAGATAATGCAACAACGCATTATATCGCATAGTTGACTTGTTAAGTTTGGAGTGTGCCTTTCATGGCCTATTATTCTACAAATGATTTTAAAGCAGGCCTTAAGGTTATGCTTGATGGTAACCCATGTTCAATCATGGAAAACGAATATGTAAAACCAGGTAAAGGTCAAGCGTTCAACCGTGTAAAATTACGTAACCTTAAAACTGGTAAAGTATTAGAAAAAACTTTCAAATCAGGTGACTCTTTAGAAGCTGCTGATATTGTTGAAGTTGAAATGGAATACCTATACAACGATGGTGAAATGTGGAATTTCATGGATCCTGTATCTTTTGAGCAAATCGCTGCAGACAAAACTGCAATGGGCGATGCTGCAAAATGGTTAAAAGACGATTCAAATGAAAAATGTACGATTATGTTGTTCAACGGCGTACCTTTAACTGTAAACCCACCGAACTTCGTTGTATTAAAAATTGTTGAAACTGATCCAGGCGTACGCGGTGATACATCTGGCGGTGGCGGTAAACCAGCTAAGCTTGAAACAGGTGCGGTTGTTCGTGTTCCGTTATTTGTTCAGCAAGAAGAAAGCGTTCGTGTAGATACTCGTACTGGCGATTATTTAGAGCGTGCATAATAGTTAAAAAATACACTATTATCGAAGGGATGATGTAAATCATCCCTTTTTTTATGCGAAAGTATAAGAGGAAAAAAATTAAAGGAGGAGTACAGTCACAAGGATTTGATAGAACAGTACATAACAATATAAAAATGCTGTAGTTATTTATTGAGAGGTTAAGAATGGACACAATGCAAGCGAAATCTACGCTTCCCTCCAAGCTGGTCTGGAGCCTAGTGGCAATTATAGGTGCAATTTCTTTTGGGATGCTGGCACTCAGTCGTGGTGAACATGTCAATGCAGTTTGGCTTGTACTGGCTGCAGCATGTGTATATAGCATCGCATATCGATTTTATAGTCTATTTATTGCAACTAAAGTATTTGAATTAAACCCAAGACGTTTAACCCCAGCCCACCGTTTAGCCGATGGTCTGGATTATGTTCCCACCAATAAATATGTACTTTTTGGTCACCACTTCGCTGCAATTGCAGGAGCGGGGCCATTAGTCGGGCCAATTTTGGCTGCACAAATGGGTTTTTTACCAGGGACAATCTGGCTACTGGTCGGTGTGGTTGTCGCGGGTGCAGTACAAGACTTCTTAGTTTTATTTATTTCAACGCGTCGAGACGGTCGTTCGCTTGGTGAAATGGCAAAACAGGAACTGGGTTCTTTTGCTGGTATCGTTGTAATGCTTGGTGCGCTTGGGGTAATGATTATTATCCTTGCAGTATTGGCTTTAGTTGTGGTTAAAGCACTTGCCCATAGTCCATGGGGTGTTTTCACGATTGCAGCGACTATCCCAATTGCATTATTTATGGGCATTTACATGCGTTTTATTCGCCCGGGACGTATTGCTGAAGTTTCGATTATTGGCTTCGTCTTAATGATGCTTGCAATTGTTTACGGTGGACATGTTGCAGCAGATCCTTACTGGGGTGAGTTTTTCACCTTAACAGGAACACAGCTGACATGGTGCTTAATCATTTATGGTTTTATCGCCTCAGTCTTACCTGTCTGGTTATTGTTAGCACCGCGTGATTATCTATCAACATTCCTTAAAATTGGTGTAATTCTCGGTTTAGCAGTCGGTATTATCATTGCATTACCTGAACTGAAAATGCCAGCAGTGACTCATTTTATTGACGGTACTGGCCCTGTTTTCTCGGGTAGCTTATTCCCATTCCTATTTATTACCATTGCCTGTGGTGCGATTTCTGGTTTCCATGCACTTGTATCAAGTGGTACAACACCAAAACTCGTCGATAACGAAGCTGATATTCGTGTGATTGGTTATGGCGGTATGCTCATGGAATCATTCGTCGGTATCATGGCGATGATCTGTGCAACTGTCTTAGATCCGGGCGTGTACTTTGCAATTAATGCTCCTGCGGCTGTACTGGGTACAACTGTAGAAACTGCGGCAGAAGCTGTGCGTAATTTAGGCTTTGTCGTTACTCCTGAAATGTTAACTGTGTTGGCACAGGAAGTCGGAGAATCTTCGATTTTATCGCGTACGGGTGGTGCGCCTACCTTTGCGATTGGTATGGCACATATCATTTCGGAAATTTTCAATAGCCGTTCAATGATGGCATTCTGGTACCACTTTGCCATTTTATTTGAAGCGTTATTCATTTTAACTGCTGTAGATGCGGGTACACGTGCTTGTCGTTTTATGGTGCAAGACACGGTTGGTATTGTTATTCCTGCGGTTAAAGCATCAGGTTCATTCTTTGGTAACTTGGTCGGTACTGCGGTTGCAGTCGGTGGATGGGGCTTCTTCGTCTATCAAGGTGTGATTGATCCACTCGGTGGTGTTAACTCCTTATGGCCTTTATTTGGTGTTGGTAACCAAATGTTGGCTTCAATGGCACTCATTTTGGGTACAGTCATTCTGTTTAAAATGAAAAAAGAAAAATATGTTTGGGTGACGATCATCCCAACAATTTTCTTATTCATCACCTGTATGACTGCGGGCTGGCAAAAGATTTTCCACGAAAATCCTAAGATTGGTTTCTTGGCACAAGCGCATAAGTTCTCTGACGCGATTGCTCGTGGTGAAATATTAAAACCAGCTAAAAGTATTGCTGAAATGCAAAACATTGTGATGTCGAATCAGATTAATGCTGCGCTTTGTGGCTTCTTTATGATTGTTTCGATTGTCATGATTATTGCTTCAATTGGTATTGTGCGCCGTGCTTTAGCAAGCCCTAAACCAACAGTAAATGAAGCGCCAGCTGTATATGCTGATCCGGAAGTGGTCACCCCGCGAGGAGAGTAATGATGAATTTTAAATTTGCAAAAAATGGAACTGTCATTATTGCGAAAATCATCAAAATGACGGTGCTCTCACAAAAAGAGCTGTTGCTTTCTCCAAAGAACTGGTCGCGTATTGCAACCTTGTGGCAGCGTTTGCAGCAAAGCTTTCGACTGATGGTTGGCGTGCCAGACTATCAGACTTATGTGGAGCATATGAAAGCTCATCATCCTGATTTAACCCCAATGGATGCGACGACTTTCTACCGTCATTGTGTCGATGCGCGTTATCCATCGGCAGGCGGTACTTTAAAGAAATGCCCTTGTTAAGTTGAGCTTGATATTTAGCTAAACAAAACGGTATGTGGTTAAACCATGTACCGTTTTTCTTTTTTTGAAAATGAAAAATGTTTGCTTAAAGTCTGCTCATTTGTATTTTTTTCAATTGAAAATCACTTGTTTTGCTTTTGAAAAATGAATATTATGCTTTCCATTCTAGGTGTATAGCTCAGTTGGTTAGAGCGCTACGTTGACATCGTAGAGGTCTCCAGTTCGAGTCTGGATATACCTACCAAGATTTAAAGTCATATAAACTCGAATAGCTTTACATGACTTAAAAAGCCCTAAACTGTAATGGTTTAGGGCTTTTTTTATTGCTTTTCATAAATTCATACAGCTGATTAATCCTTAAGCAGAAAATAATTAAAAATTTCTTTTGAAGACCAAGATAGGAGCGGCTCAAAACAATGATGTCTAAGCGTTTGGATATAATTTT
This sequence comes from Acinetobacter sp. IRS14, assembly GCF_034650275.1. Taxonomy (NCBI): domain Bacteria; kingdom Pseudomonadati; phylum Pseudomonadota; class Gammaproteobacteria; order Moraxellales; family Moraxellaceae; genus Acinetobacter; species Acinetobacter sp. IRS14. The sequence continues at coordinate 4,678 of NZ_JAOVFN010000011.1, read as the reverse complement.
TATTTGAATACATTGAAATAAAGCTTAATAAAATAGTTTAAACAAAAGATGTTTTGATAGGTTTGTGAATAATAATTACGTGAATAGTATTTTATTTTTTTATGCTCTAAAATTTTAAAAATACCAATTGGTAAATGTAACATATCAATTTTAATCAATAAATTTACTTATTTTTTAATTGTGATATTATGCGCCCTCATTTTGGTAAGCCAAAATGGCTTATTAGAGTGATTTTTTAAATTTATAAAATTGGAAACTTCATGTTAAATATAACTAAATATATAATAGCTTTAGCTTCAGTATTCATAGTAACAACTAGCCATGCTGCTAGTGCTTTGGATGTTTCACCAATTTGTAAAAAAGTTGGAAAAGATCTAGATAGCTATATAAACAGAGGGGCGCATTGTTTAGAGTCCGAACCATTTGAAATTCCATTGACTGATGCAAAAGGATTAAATGTAGGTACTGCGAAAGTGGTTGCATATGTTTATTCTGATAATCCAAAAAATGCATTAACTTGGACTTTTAAATATAAACTGCGCACACAAATTATAGGGCAACCTGGCGATTCTCTAAAAGTACGACCTGAGTTGTACTGTTATAACTGCACAGCAAAGACTGTCTATGGCAATCCAATTAATTTAGTAAATGGGTTATCTTTAGAATCTACAACAACTTTCACGCCGTCTAATACAGAGTTAGCTTCTTCAAACCCGTTATCATTATCTCCTAGTGTGTCTTTTCAAGTCGTTAAAGCAAACGCGTCATTTAATGATGCTGCAAGTTATGATCCAGGTATTTATAGTCCGGGTGTTCGCTGTGATATAGGTAAAGCTAAGGCAAATACGAAAGGATGTGTATATTCAGATGTACCACCTGTCCTTACTACAATTAAAGTCACTAATCCCGATGTAGATGAGTCTGCAAAGCATATTAAAGAAGCATTTGCCGCTGGACAGCCAGGTAAATTTATTGCAGGCTCAGCCAACTCGGTTTTTCCTAGTTCAAGTGCAAGTCCTTTAACTCGTTTGCGCGATGCTCAAACTCGTAAAGATAATCGAGCTGAATCTGTGAAAATGTGCAAAGTTAAATATGGTCCAACTGTTGGTTCAAAGTGCTTCTTTACTGGCGATTCAGATGAAGTCGCTACAGACTGCGATTGTGATGAATTTCCATTTGCAGCTACCCACCAAGGTGGTACAGGGGCTTCGGTGAAAAAAATTGATGCGTCTGACAACCGTAGAGCAGGTAGTTTTTTAGGGTCTTTCTTCAATGCTGAACGCGTTTTAGACGGTGATAAGTTCTTTATTAATGTTGATTAATAATTAAAATTAGCGAAGTACCTCCTATTTGAGGTACTTCCAGGAATTATATTTATGCAAAAAAAACTTCCAGTACCCGATAACTTACCAAATCATTTAACGGACATTTTTTATCACATCAATATAAATTTGCCAAAAGGCGATTTAAAAGAAACTGTAGAGCTGGATGACGCAATAAATCAAGTTAATGCAAGTGATGTGTATGCTTTACAGGACTATCCTCTACATAATTTATCAGGATATGCAGGATGGGCTATTAATTCAGAAATAACTCAAACTGCAAGTAAAGAAAGCCCTTTATTAATTACTCATTGGTACTATTGGGGACAACAACTTTATCGGTCTATTAATCCATATAAATTAGACCTAAAAGCTCCAAGTTTGTTAGAGATTCCTGCCTATACAAAATTACCAGAGTCTTTAGATGCAGTCATTGCTGAACAAGATGAAAGATTAGATCTTTCTGATACCGATGCTAAAAAAATTACTGGCTCCATTCCTGCTATGCATGGTGTTATTCCTAAGGGCAGTATATTTAAACAAGGCGATGTGATTTTAAAAAAAGATGAAAAGCTAACTCCTGAAAAATTAATTGCCTTAAGACGGGCTGGAATCAAAGAATTATCTATATATAAGAATCCTAAAATTCTCATTGTAAGTATGCATTCTTTTGATAAAGATGAAATGAGTGAGGAAAGTCTCTATGTTAAAGATGTCTTGAAAACATGGGGATATGAACACGTAGAAATAAAATTGCTTAAACCTGAACGTTTCGATGCAGCATTTAATAATCTTAAAAAAGATAATGACCCAGCTTTAGATGACTCATTAACGACAAGCAGGGACAATTATATAAAGTTCTTTGAAGAACAAACCTCGAATTTTGATGTCATTCTTTGCTGCACATATCAAAATAACCATTCTGCTTTATTTCAGCTTGAAAAACTTCCTATCTTTGATCAAAGCAGCATGTCATCGGCTTTGAATACTCGTTGTATACCAGCGAATGAAATTAAAATTCTAAAAGGCAAAGATAGGACTCCACCTAGTCGTGAGACAGTGCAGATATATGATGAAAGCGGTAATCATAAAGGTATGCGAGTAGTTGTTACAGAAGATAAAGCGACTATTATTAATTTACCGGGTGATATCCAAGATATTGCAATTCTGATGCATGCTTTTGTGAAATATATTTTGAATAAGCACATCTCAGACTTTTTTGATCATGCTTACTTTAAAGGTAAAGCTGACATAGAGATTGTTCCTGATACGACAAACAGAAAATTGTTATGGGGAAGTTATAAGGCTCAAGAAAATGGTGAATATTTATTAGAAATTATTGAGCAACAGCAGCCATATCAAATTGAACCGTTTGTCAAAGCGAACTGTATTGTGATGGTTCCGTTTCAAGAGCAGGTCATTGCAAAAGGCACCGATTTATATTTTATGAAAATAGATTAAGTCTAATTTCTATTTATAAGTTAATTGGGCGGTGTAACCTCAGAAATCTGTAACCTTTGTACTTTCTAAAAAGGTTACACCCTCAAAACTTTGCTCTATAAAGCTGTAACTCCCAGAACCCCCACCTTTATAACCCCCAATTTAACAATAACTTATTCATTATTTATCCTTACTTTTTAATGATCTAATTTAAAGCAAATGTCATTTGCTTGAGTGCAAAAGGGTAGAGCACAGTCCTTTGCCTGCCTGCATTGAGCACCCCCCCTTATAAACATTCAGAATCCAGAACATCACCTATTTTATAAATAAAATAAATATATATATTAGAAAACTTGATTAATTTTATTTTTCGTATACAATGAACATAACTAGAAAAAGTCATGTTTGGTAAATCTTCTCTAAGTACCGCAGTATTAGTCATAATCCTTCGTTTTTTTCAGATTTTCAGCTCCATTCTTTATTATTTCGATGTTACTCATAACCAATAAAATGGTTTAAATTTTTAAAAAAACTAGGATGTATTATGTCTAATTCAAATATCATGAAAGGTACTGTTAAGTGGTTTAACGAAGCTAAAGGTTTCGGTTTTATCCAACCAGAATCAGGACCAGACGTTTTTGCTCATTTTAGCGAAATCGCTAACTCAGGTTTCAGAACTCTTGCTGAAGGTCAACGTGTTGAATTCAGTGTTGCACAAGGCCAAAAAGGCCCAAATGCTGTAAATATTGTTGCTCTATAAATAATTATAAGCAGTCATAAGTAAAAAGCACTAATGAGTGCTTTTCACTTTAAATTAATTTTAAAATTATTTTAAGATTATAAGTAAATTTTAATTTAGGATATAAATTGTTAAAAATAAATGATTTAATTGCAAAATCTAAAAATGGTACAGAAATTTTAGTGTCTTTAATTCCTCTAAATAGAATACAAAATACACGTCAAGGTTTTAAAACTGTTGAAGTTGGTAAAAGAGTTCTTCTTTCCTCTGGAATTGAAGTTGATTTAAATTTAGATGGGCGTACCTTTTATGCGTCTATAAATCAACTATTTAAATTAGATTATAGAGTTAGTTAAAACTCAGTTTGCTATTGGATATTTAGGCGGGTCCATTATTTCTGCCATAATTTTATTAGGATATCGTCATGCTTAAACAAAATATCAGTGTTAAAGACCAGTTTGGAATTAAATACGTCATTCAGGCAACAGTAGATAGTTACTTCGCTAATACTCAATGTTTTTCTAATTTAAAATACATTACAGTTGAAGGTGAAGATATACGACCGGGTTTTGAAATGTTTTTTCAAAGTACTCTAAGTGGTAAAATTTTTAAAATTGATAAAATAAATTAATCTATCCACGCAGTACATTTAACGTTGCAGGATAGCGTTCTTTTAAAAATAGAAAAACCTCATAGCTTTAGGGCACATTTCAAATACTCAATTAAACAATAACTTTAATAATAAAGCGCAGGTGGCGGAAGCCGCACTAGCGCATTTCTAGTTTCCTAAACTGCTATATCTCAAAATTCCCACCTTTATAAACCCCCATTTAACAATAACTATCTCATTATTTATCCTTACTTTTTAATGATCTATTTTAAAGCAAATGTCATTTTGTGTGCTTGACTGCTAAAGGGCAGAGCACTATCCTTTGCCTGCTGGCCACATTGCCAGTCGGTTTTAGCAGACCGTTCCGAAAAGCATTAAAAGTTAATTCTTTTAGTGACGAACCCTCGTGCCCCCTCTACGGTGGAACGGGAGGGGGACACCTTCGGGTGTGCTGGGTTTTTTCGGCCAGTCTGCTAACCCCCTTTCGTTCTGCCACCATAATTCTATAAATGTTTGGCAGAACTCCCAATAAAAAGGAGTTGGCTTTGCACATTCATTATTTCTTGG